>CAYNGQ010000086.1:0-4032 GCA_964396735.1 uncultured Solirubrobacteraceae bacterium
CGCCGCAGCGATCGGCAGCGGATCGCCGGCGAACGCGGGAGTGACGTAGGCGGTCATCCACACCCCGTTCGCTTCCGTGCTCGCCTCCCAGCGAATGTGACCGTCTTCCTGCTGCATCGACGCCAGGTAGCCGAGCGGTTCTTCGGTGGCCAAGCCCGAGTGCGTGAGCCACGTTTCGGGGTTGATCCCGGCCGACCACATCGCCTGCACCACCCAGGCGGTAGAGGCGACGTTCGGTTCGGGGTTGCCGGGCTCCTCGGGGAGCCCCCCGTTGGTGTCCTGGGCGTTCTTCAGGTACTGAAACGCCTGTTTCTGGACTTCCTTGGCTTCGGCGCCGTGGCGTCCGGCGGCGTTCAGAGCCTCGCTCGCGGCGCCGGTCATGTCCACTTCGCTCTCCGGTTCTCCCGCCAGCTCGTCGCCTCCGGGAGGACAGGGTGCGGTTGCGACGATCCGATGTGCAGTGGCGGGCCAGCCGCCGTCGCAACCCTGCTCTCTTTCCACCCATTCCGCGGCGGCCCGCACCGCAGCTTCGACCTGCGGTTCGTGGATCGGGCTGAGCGCGAGGATTGCGAAGATCGTGTCGCTCATCCCCGGTTCGCCCGGCGCCGCTTCGTGGGGGAAGGCTCCCGCATTGGGGCCCGGTTGGGTAAGTTGGCGTTCGAGGATCTTTGCGACGAGGTTGACCCCGCCGAATTCATACGGGGAGGTGCCCGCGGCGTCCACGACAAGCAGTTCGCGCTCGAAGTCGGTGGTCAACGACAATTCGCCCGCGTGTTCGGTCAGGTAGCTGTAGACGCTGTGACCACCGGCATAGTGCTGGGGTGCGGTTGTCTGGTCACGGGGGTTGACCCCGGTGGCCGCGAGCGCCAGCGCGACCCAGGCGCTGAAGTCGGGGTTGGACCTGGCGCCGGGCTCGCCGCCGAAGCCACCGTCTTCGTTCTGCACATTCTGTAGGTACCTCGCGGTACGTTCGAGGTTCGGCTGGAATTTCGCGTCTGGCGCGGCGGCCAGCGCGGAGCGGGCGGCATCGATCGATAGCAGCGCGATCATCGCGCTCAGCGCCGCCAGCAGCACCGCTCGAGCAGCCGTGGTCGGCCTACCGCTCGGCCACGGTGTCATCGAGTTCCAGCTTGCCCGGAGTGCATGCCTGCTCATCGTCGTCTGCTGGATACGGTCAGGGTCTTGACAACAGTCTTGGCGCCGGCGAGGCTGATGCTCACTCGGTAGCTGCCCGCCGCCAGCCGCGGCAGCCTGATCTTGAGCGCTCCAGCCTTGCTGGCGTTGATGGAGATCGTCTTTACGGTCTGCCACCGGCGGTGACGCCCCTCGCCACGCGAGCGGGCGATCTTCACTGTGGCCACGCCTGGTGCGGTGAGCTTCAACAGCAGCTGCGCGGGGCTGATGCTCTCGACCGCCAGGCCGATAGCGGGGCCACTCGCGGTGTGCGTAGGTGTCTGCGTCAACGTGGCCGGTGAAGTGGTGCTCGGCCCCGCAGCAAGAGGCGGCCCACCTGTGCTGGGCGTTTCCTCGTGGTGTGCTTCGAGATATTGGGGCAGGGCTCGAACCCGATCTTCGGCTGGGGGTTCCCCGCAGCCGGTTTCGCCTGCGGCCGGGACGCACACGTCCAGGCGGTTCGAGCGGATCGCCTTTTCTTCGCCTTTGGCGTTCAACGCGGTCCCGGCCTTGATCCGGTGCCAGCCCGGTGTTGTGAACGTGATGCTGGCCTTGCCTTTGCTGTCGGTCGTAACCGTCTCGGGGCTCGCGATTTGTACCGTCTCAAATCCCTTTTCCGAGGTCGAGACCGGCGAGACATCGGCTCCCTCGTAGGGCTCGGTGTTCGCGGACGTCCGTTCGGGGCTGGCCGGCGGCTGGTCTTCGGCCTGGTGGTCGTAGGCGGCGACTTCGACTTCAAACGGCTTGCCCAGTTGCGCGATCGCCGTCAGCGGACGCTCACCGGAGCTGTAGCCCTCGTTTGCCGCGAACAGGCCAAGGATCGGCTTGGATTCGAAGGCGTTGAAGATCCACAGAACTTCGTCGCCGGCGCTCAGCTCGTACTGGCAGCCGCCGACGTTTGTGTAGGCGTTGTTGATGAGGATCCCCCAGGACTTGCCTTCTTTTTCGGCGTTTTCTTCTTCAGAGCCCCACCGCTTGACGAAGTAGTCTTCGAAGCCGGGATACCATCGCCCGTCGAGCTGTTCGGTTTCGCCGATCAGGCTCATCGCATCGACCGATGCTGCCGTTGGCGTCGGGCCCGGGCTCACGTTCTGGGGGTCCAGTGGGTTGATCCCGTTGCAAGGGTGCTCTTCGACGTCTTCCGCGGCGTTGCCACCGTCGGGTTCGGAGGAGCGCACGTCGTGGCCTTCGGTCAGGATCGGCCCTTCGAACAGGGTCTTGGTCTTGCCCTCGATCCGCACGTTGACCTGCGTCGGGGCCGCTTGCGCAGCCGAGGCGGCGCTTTCGGATCTGGGGCCGCCGGGGGTTTCTGGCTGTTGGGGTCCGCCTTCGGGTTTCTTGGATGATTGCGGTTTGGCCGCGGGGGTGACCAGGCGGATACGATTGTTGTAGGTGTCGGCGATCAGCAGATCACCAGCGCTGTCAAAGCCCAGGCCGGTGGGGCTGTCGAGAAAGGCTTCGGTGGCCAGTCCGCCGTCGCCGCTGAAGCCGCTGATGGTGGAGTTCACACCCACGATCGTGTAGATGTCGCCTTTCACGGTGGCGGGCAGGCCGTAGGCGCAGGCGCTGGTGCAAGTAGCCGCGGCGACCATCCGCACCACGCTACGGCCGCCCGAGCCTTCGCTTTCGCTGAGCAGCACATTGCCGGCGCTGTCGACCGCGACCGCTTGCGGGGGCTGCATGGGGGCCGTACCCGCGCTGGAGCCATCGCCATCGGTGCCGACTTCTTGGGGGTAGAAAAGCGCGCCGTCACCAGCCAGCGGATACATATACCCCGCTGTCATGCTCGAGCGGCCGTAGGGGCAGTCGCTGCTGCAGGAGTGTGCCGCGACGAACCTCACTTGCAGAGCGAGCGTGTCGGCGATCAACAGATTGCCTCCGCTATCGACCGCGACATCAGCTGGTTCGAACAGCTCAGCGTCCACTGCCGGCTTGTTATCACCTTTGTCGCCTGGTTCACCGGTGCCGACGATGGTGTAGATGTCGCCCTTGGTCATCGCGGACAATCCATACGGGCAGTCCGAAGCGCACGATACGTTGGCGAGCAGCCTGACCCGGTTGTTGGATGTGTCGGCGATCAGCAGATCCCCCTCGGGGTCGACGGCCATCCCCCTTGCGCCGTCACCGAGTTCGGCGCTCGTCGCCGGGCCGCCGTCGCCGCTGTAGCCAGAGCTGCGATCCCCGGCGACGGTGTAGATGTTCCCCTCGACCACCGAGGCCAGGCCGTAGGGACAGTCTGAGGTGCAGTCCGATGCGGCGATCAGCCGTATCTGATCGCCGCCGTCAAGCACCAGTACATCACCCTCCACATCCGCCGTCATCGAAGTCGGCGAATTGCTGAGGTCCGGCATGCCGTCGGCCAGCACTCCGAACAGCGACGCGCTCATCGCGGGCACACCGTTTTCCAGACCGCTGCCACCGCCTGCGATCGTGTACATGTCGCCCTGTACCGTCGAGGGCAGGCCATACGCGCAATCAGAGCTGCAAGCAGCGGCGGCGATCATCCGCACCCGCCCATTGCCGCTATCCAACACCAGCACATCGCCGGCGCTGTTGGACGTCACAGCCCGTGGCCATCCAAGCTCGAGACCACCTGGGGGTCCGCTTGCACCCGAGAATGCCGCAGTCCCATTGCCCGCCACCGTGTATATGTCGTTCGCACTCGTTTCGGGCAGCCCGAACGGGCATCCGCTGGCGCAAGCGGCGCCGGCCAGCAGCCGGACCGACTGATCGCTCACCACCAACAGGCCGCCATCGGGGATGAGCGCCATGCTCTGCGGATCTACGAGCATCGCCTGAGTCCCGGGCACACCATCTTCAAGACTGTTGCCGCCGCCGGCGATCGTGTAGATGTGGTTC
>CAYNGQ010000087.1:0-3500 GCA_964396735.1 uncultured Solirubrobacteraceae bacterium
CAATCCGCGACATCACCGCAGCCCAGCAGCTCGCGATGGACGACTTCTTCACCTTCGCCGCCACCAGGACCGACGAGCTGGACGACACCGACGAGTTCTCAGCCGTGCGCTTCCACGTCACCGCCCAGCTCGCCGGACGCACCTTCGAGCAGTTCCTCGTAGATATCGGCTTCAGCGGCACGACCTCCTGGACACCCGACACTATCCACACGTCGGACCTGCTCTCCTTCGCCGGCATCGAGCCCCTCGTGCTTCCAGCGATCACCCTCCCGCAGCACCTCGCCGAGAAGGTCCACGCCTACACCCGCAGATACGGAGCTTCAGGGCAGCCCAGCACCCGTCCCAAGGATCTCGTCGACATCCTGCTGATCGAGAGCTCGACAACGATCGACGCTGGCCCCTTGAGGCAGGCACTGGAGAGCACCTTCGCCGAGCGTGCCCGCCAACCACTACCCACCAGCCTCCCACCGGCTCCGGCCACCTGGGCGGACCCCTACAAGCGCCTGGCCGACACCGTCGACGTCGAGGCTGACCTCATCGCCGCGTTCGACCGCGCCGCTGCCTTCCTCGATCCGGTACTCGCCGGGCGCACCAGTGGACGATGGGACCCCGAGCGCCGGGAATGGATTGCGCCGGCCGGGTAACGGCGCTCATCTACACTGGTCGGTGAATGCCCCAGGTAAGGCTCTCCCGTTTCGGCGGTGATCCCCCTGGGGCTCCGTCGTTCTGAGGATGCCTTTCCAAGCGCTCGGGAACGATCCAGAGCGTTGCTGCCGAGACCGACTGACGGAACGCTCGGAATGGGCGTATGCGCCCAAACCCCGAGAATCGTCCGCAAACTGCGGCTATTCGCCCGCTCAGCGCCCGGGCGGCGCGGAGGCCGAAATCCCTGTATCCACACGGGTTTGCGACCCTTCACGCACCCCCGACAGGCACGCTTGCCATGCAGAAGGTCGTGGGTTCGAGTCCCATCATCCGCTTCAGGCCCCCCTCAAAACTCAAACCGAGCCAACAACTCAAATCGAGCCAACGCAACATACCGCAGCGCCGCACTGCTGGGCGGCTTATTGCAAGCGTGAACGACCGGCGGTCTTCGCTCGGCCGTAGCGTCAGCTGTGGACGGGCTCTGCGCGCAGGATGCGCGTGCTGCCGTCGGCGGAGACGAGGACGATCGCGTAGTCATTATCGATGGCCCGCTTGATCTCTGCGCCCACCGAGGGCGCATCGGCGTCAATGAATGCGGCCTTCTCGGGGTAAGGAGAGCGTTCTTCGATCGCCAACTCGATCGCTTCGTCCATCACCCGAGCGGCAGGGGACTCCTCTTTGCTTGTGTTCATTGCTTGTGCCATGACTCGATCATAGCCTTGTGGCCGTGAGTGATCTCCTCGATCGCGGCACGCATTCCTGAACCAAGGCTACCGTGATCGATAACCTCGGCTGGCTGCTTGCCGCCTTCTCGTGTGTATCGGTGCATCTCGTTCTTACCGTGAGCACCGTCGTACAGACGTACCGTTTTCATCTCCCCTCCACAGCAACCAGCAGACGATCGAGTAGTCGACGACCTCGCGCCGGTCAGTCTTGAACTCCACGTGCATGAAGATCCCGAGTGGACGATCGAGCAGGCGGGTGTAACGAGCGCTCATTCCCTGCCTGCCTCACATGCACACCACATACCGTCCACCGTCCCCACGCGCCACCGCCCCGCCCAGCTCGAGCTCCGCCAGCGCTACGAGCACCTCGTGCGCGGGCGAGCCTTCGAGTGTGTCTGCGGCCGTGAGCTTGGCCACCGTGTCGTTGCCCGAGCCCACCTGATCAAGCACGGCCTGCAGGCGGCCCCCCTGCACCGGACGCGACACAGTGACTTGGTGTACGCCTACCCCGTACAGCGCATCCAACACGTCCTGGGGGTCGCGCACCAGCAGCGCGCCTTCGCGCAGCAGCTGGTGGGGGCCGCGCGCGGCGGGGGCGCCCACGCGGCCGGGGACCGCCGCGACGGCTGTGCCGGCGGCGTCCGCCAGCCGCGCGTGCAGCAGTTCGGTGGGGCGCTCGTGCGCCTCCACCACAATCACGATGCGCGCGAGGGCCGCCACGACCCGCGCGCGGGCGACGTGGCACCAGCCCCGCGCGAGGGCGCCGCACGGCAGCTCCGCCAGCGCGCAGCCCTCGGCCGCGATGCGCCGGTGAAGGCCGCGCCAGCTCGCGGGGTTGGCGACATCCACGCCGCCCGCCATCACCGTCACCGTGCGAGCGCCGGCATGCAGCGCGCCCTGGTGGGCCGCCGCCGCGATGCCCTCCGCGAGGCCGCTCGCCACCGTGATGCCGCTCGCTGCCAAACCGCGCGCGAGGCCGTAGGCGGCCTCCATGCCGTAATCGCTCGCCCGGCGCGTCCCCACGATCGCCACCGTTGGTTGGGCGAGCAGCTCGTGCATGCGCTCGATGCCGCCCGCCACGTGCAGCATTCGCGGCGCGTCATCTGCGCTCCGCGATGCGAGTGGGTAGCGCGGGTGGTGGCGACAGACCCGCCGCACTCCCTCGGTTGGTGGCAGCTGGTGGCGTTGGAACTGCGCATGACGCTCCAGCAGCTCCTGCTTGCGCCGGCCCCCGATCGCTTCGATCAGCTCCTTGTCGCCGAGCGCCAGCGCTTGCAATAGACGCTCGGGCTCGCGCGCGCGATATGCCAGCCGCGCGCTCAGCGTCTCCAGCAGCCAGGCGCGGCGCAGGCATGCGATGCAGGTGTGGTCCGTCGCCGCGCTCATCACGCAGCCCGCCTTCCCCGGTCGGCCTCCTGTGCGCGCAGCGAGAGCACCAGCGCGACGTCCTGCTCGCGGGTGCAGGCACTGCCGTCGAGGTCGGCGGCGGTGCGGGCCACGCGCAGCACGCGGGCGATTCCGCGGGCGCTCATCGTGCCCCGCTCCTGTGCGCCGCGCAGCAACTGTTCGGCGCCCTCGCTCAGCGCCACGTGGCGGCGCAGCATCGGGGCGTCCATATGCGCGTTGGCGCTCACTCCCTCCTCGTGCAGACGCGAGGTCTGACGCTCGCGGGCGCCGATCACCCGCTCGCGGGCCTGCGCGGAGGAGATCGTCGGCACGTCGGTCCGATTGCGCCCGCCCATTCGCGCCGACCGCCGTGCCTGGGGCCGCTGCAGGTGGGCGATCAGGTCGATGCGATCCAGCAACGGCCCGCTGAGACGCCGCTTGTGGCGGGCGATGTCGGCTTCGCCGCATTTGCAGTTCTCGCCATCTCCGAGGTAGCCGCAGGGACAGGGGTTGGTCGCGGCGATCAGCGCAAAGCGCGCGGGGTACACCGCCGAGTGGCGGGCCCGCACGATCGCCACGCGCCCATCCTCCAGCGGCTGGCGCAGGGCCTCCAGCGCCGGGCGCGGGAACTCGGCCAGCTCGTCGAGAAAGAGCACGCCGCCGTGCGCGAGGCAGATCTCGCCTGGTCTCGCCGACGGGCCGCCGCCGATGAGCGCCGCCGCCGAGCACGCGTGGTGCGGCGCC
>CAYNGQ010000088.1:0-6358 GCA_964396735.1 uncultured Solirubrobacteraceae bacterium
TCGAGGAAGCCCCCCGCCGGCGTCCCGCTGCGCGGGCCGACGAGGCCCGCGGCCTGCAGCAGGCCCGTCACCGACGTGGCTTCGGTGCCCGGGTAGGCCGCCGGGCCGAGCCCCGGGTCGAGGCCGTGTCGAGTCCGGGCAAGACGACGGAAGCCCTCCACCACGTGGGCGTCCCAGCCGGTCACGTCCCGGGCGAGCTCCTCCAGCACCTCGACCGTTCCCTTGCGGCGCCGGTAGTGGATCGTGTTTGCCACGTCCAGGCGCTGACCTCTGGCGTCGAGGCCGTTCACGAGGTTGGTTCCGAGCAGATCGCCGATATAGGGGATCACCCAGTCGTCGCAGGTCTCGATCGACTGGTCGGCCCACAGCCGGTCGATGCTGCGCCGCACGACCGCGATCTGCCCGCCGATCCGGTTGACGAGCTCCCGCAGCGGCCCCGGCGTGTCGAAGCTATCGGTGTCGGCGCTCCGGTAGATGCCGGGCAGCAGCTGCCACAGCCGCTCGGCGTAGTAGTCGGGGTAGCCGTCGTCGAGCTCAGCCACCGCCCACCTCCGTGCCGCCGCCCGCCGCGCTCGCGCTACCTGCTGGGTTCATGCTGCCCGCGGGGTTCATGCCGCCTCTTTTGGCGTGGTTGAGGTGCCGCCACTCACCACCGCGATCGAGAGTTCCCCGGCGCCGAGGGCGAGATAGGCGCCCGGGCCCGGGTCCAGCACATCTTCGAGCTCCTCGCGCCCGGCGCTCACCACCAGTTCGTGCACGGCGAGCACCCCGTCCACCATCAGGGCTGCGTCCACGCGGCTGCGGTAGAGACGCTCCCCGATGCCGAGCGAGGCGGGGCTGAACAGCCCGTTCGTCGGGTCTGCGATCGCGGCGATCGCGGCGGCCTGGACAGCTTCCGGGCGACGGTTGGCGGCCACCACCAGCGTGCAGGAGAGTTCGACTTCCACTGCGGTGGCGGCCAGCACCGTGACGGGGCGGTTGGGATCCTCCGCCCCCGCGAGCGCCGCCTGGGCGGCGGCGAGCGCGCCCGCGTCGCCGCCGACGTAGATCGTCACCGCGGTCCGCTCGGTGCTCCCGTCGAAGCTCCACAGCGCGCTCGCCCGGTTCACGCCGGCCGCCTGTCCGGCGATCACCTCGTAGTCCAGGCCCGAGATGGCGCGGCCGAAGGTGAACACGCTCGCGGGCGCATTCTGGCGAACCTCATCGATCGGCTGAGGATCCTCTCCCCCGAAGACGGCGATCGGGTTGGCCAGCGAGGCGAGGTTGGGCTGCGGCTTGGCGATCGTGGTCAGCCGCCCCGCGGGTGGGCTGGCGACGCCCGAGCCGTACCGATAGGTGGCGATCACGTTCCCCGCGCCCGAGCTGAGACGGGCGCCATTCACCCCGTCTCCGAAGGTGACCGTCGCCGTACCGTCGGTCGCGAGTGAGACGGCGTAGACCTGTGCCTCGGCGCTCTGCCCGTAGAAGCTCGGAACTTCGCTCCAGGCGATGTCGTCCACATAGATCACGAGGGTGCTCGAGACGCCGCTCCCGTCGGAGAGGTAGGTGAGCGGCGAACGCCGCAGGGTGAAGGACTGGTTGGCGAACGCCGCGTTCCCGCTCCCCAGCGTCTCCGAGGCGACCGTGCTCCCCCGGGACACCGGCACGAGGTCGAGCAGCAGACGCAGCGGCACCGGCAGCGGCGGGGACAGGGTCGAGGGCGTCGGGCCGCTTGGGGCCAGCATCGCCTGGCCTTCGCCGGCGCTGGTGACATGGACCAGCACGCCGGTACCGGTCGCGTCCTGGAGGATCGCCGTCGTGCCGCCGCCCGGCACGGTCCAGCCGGACGGGATGCCCACCTGTTCGGGGAGGTTGGGGAGGGACGGTGCGGGAGTCCCGATGATGGTCCCCACCTCCTTGAAGCCGTAGCGCAACACGACCGTGGCAAGGTCTTTGTAGCCACTCAGCACGCCCCCGTCCTGGGTGATGAGCCCAAGTTCGGTATGCGCGATCACGATGTCCGGGGGGGTCGATTCCGGGAGTGGTGGCGGGTAGGGCACCGTCCACAGGCTCTCGGAGACGCTGCTCACCAGGGCGAGCGCGGGTACCTGAGACGCCCCGTTGTCGAACAGCACGAGCTGCCCCGGGACGATCGCCCGGACGCTGGCGCCGAGGTGGACGGTGACGGCCGGGGGTGCCGTGCTCGCGATCACTTCACTCGACTTCTTTTCGCTTTTGGCGTGGTTCCACAGGGAGGTCGTCTGCGTGGGACGCAGCAGTTGGTAGCGCGGCGCTTGGCGCACGGGGATCGAGGCGATTTTGGGTGGCTCGCGCGGGGGCCAGTAGATGCCTTTGAGCCCGGTGACATCGACCACCCCGACGTGAGTGGCCTCGCCGAGCCCGCTGACGTCGACGGTCCCGATGCGGGTGGCCTCGTCGGCTCCGACCGCGCTCTCGAGCGCGCTGCTCGCCCGCGGGGCGTCCTCGCTCGTCGAGAGCTCGCGCTCCTCCCGCCGGGGAGCGGCGGAGCCGGCGCCAGCCGGTGCCTCGAGGTCGCGGGAGGTCGCGATCTCGCCGCCGGCATCGCTCCGGAGCAGCGACGTCTCGGGGAGTTTGATCTCGATGTCGCCGGCGTGGACATCGATGAGTTTCGAGAGGTTCTCACTGGGCGCGAGCTTGGCCCCGAAGCGCGCCGCGGAGGTGAAGCTGACGAGCGTGTTGTGGGCGCCCGTTCCAGGGTCGATCGCGGAAGCGACCGAGGCGACGACGACCCACGACCAGCTTTCGTCCGCGTCTTCCGCCGCACCGTTCCAGCCCTGTTCGACCAGTAGCAGCCGATCGCCCGCCTGCACCCCGCTCACCCGGCCGGAGAGCAGCACCGAGGCCGGGCCTTCCTTCGATCCGTTGAGCGTGAGCGTGTTGGCGGGTGCGAGCGTGACCGGCAGCTCCGAGGGCCCTTCGAAGCTCGCCGCGCCCTGCACCTCGAACACCTGGGAGGGGACGCCCGGCGTGGCGGTGCTCGAGACCGGCATCGACGCCGGCAGGGTGAGCGGCTCGTCGGGGTGGCCCGCGCTGCGCAGCGCGGCGAGCTGGCCGACCGCCGCGACCCCGGGGGTCGGCACGTAGCCGATCAACGCCACGAGGTCGGCCAGGCGCGCGGCGCTCTTGGCGGTGCGCAGATAGCTTTCGTTGGCGGTCTGCTCGTTGTAGAAGGTGAGCACGTCGGCCAGGTAGGCCCACCACTCCAGCACCTGCAGCCCGAGGTCGCCCGCCGCCGGGGCCCACCCCCCGAGCGCCTGCTCGCCTGGTAGCGGCCGCAGCAGCGCCGCGCGGAAGTCGCCGAAGTCGCCGACGCGGTCGGAGATCGTGCTCAGCCCGGGGGGATTCGTGACCGCCCGCGGTTCCTGGGCGCCTTCGCATTCGCAGGGGGATGAGGGGGTGCTCACTTGCCTCCCTCCACAGTCACCGTCAGCGAGCCCGCTTCGGGCCGGCTGGGGTCGTCGTCGACGCGCAGGAGCTGGTCGGAGGCGAAGGTGAGCGGCGTTTCGGGCAGGTCCGACCATTCGAGCTGGACCCCCCGCTCCCGGTAGCTGGCGGCGTAGACTCCCGCCACTCCCGTGCACGACTGAATCGCCGCGAACAGCGCGCTCGGCTCGAGCGGCTGCCCGAAGCTCCATTGGGAGTGGTCGAAGAAGCCGTAGCCGCCGCCCGGGAGGGCGCCGGGACGCAGCCGGGCGAGCACGGCAGCCTCGACGTCGGAGGCGAAGTGGGAGGCTTCGGCGCACACGACCAGGGTGAGATCGATCGAGACGTAGCGGGGCGGGAGCACGTAGCTCTCGTAGCCGGCGAGGCGCAGACGATCGAGCAGTTCGGTGAGTTCCTCCAGCTGCGTGACGCTTGGTTGTTCGGCCCCGCTCGGGTTGGCGCTCGTGAAGACCGTCAGCCAGCTCCCGGTCCAGCGGAAGGTGCTCCCCGCCTGCTGCACGAACGGGAGCGACTGCGCGGCGGCGACATAGTCGGCTGCCTGCACCACGCGCAGCGGCTCGGCGGCGAACCTCTGGGGCGCCCGGTCGGCCACCTGGGCGAGCGTCTCGGCCGCGGCGCCGCCGCTCGCCGGGAACGGGTTGGTGCAGGCGATGACGAGGTCGCTCTGGGGTTGGTCGGGCGCGACGTCGACGATCGTGCCAGCGGGCACGTTGCCTTCCACGCCGCCCCCGACGCGGTAGAGCGCGCTGAAGAGGGCGCCCGGGTCGGGAGTCGTCCCGAACACCCCGTCCCCGAAGCGCACGGTGCTCCCCTCGTCCCCATCGTAGTCGAAGAAGGTGCTGGCGCCGTTGGCGAGCACCGGGGAGTAGCGCTCCGGGGTGAGCGTGAACGCCCGTTCGCTCGCGCCGGCGTCCAGCAGCCAGCGGGAGAAGAGCCAGGGCGTCGGCTCCACCGCCGCGGATTGGTCGGTGAGAACAATCTCGGGGGTCGCGGGAACGGTCGTGTCGGCGTCTTCGCCGCTCGTCGAGATCCATGCGAGGGGGTTGCCGGAGAGGCAGTACCGGTAGTCCGGGAGAGGCTCCCGCGGCGTCGAGTTCGCGCCGAAGCGCACCACGGCCGGCACCGGCGGTGTCGCGGCGGGGGACGGCGGGATGGCGCCGCCGGGGATGTAGAACCAGTCGGTCGTGCGCAGGCCCTGCACCGCGGGAACCAGGTTGCCGGCGATCGCGGTCCGCGACAGGTCGTGGTCGAGGGCGGTGGGATCCTCGAGGAAGAGGTGAGTCACTTCCTTCCCGAGCAGTTCGTCGTTCGTCTCCTGCGGTTCGTGGCCCGCGGCCGTGCTCAGCGTCACGAGCTCGCGCACGGGCGGGTTGGCGCTCTCGCTGGGGGCGGTGTCCAGCAAGAGCTGCTGCCCGGGATAGAGGCCGTGCCCGTGGCCGGTCACGTAGAGCTCGGTGGCGCCGGCGGGCAGGCAGATTTCGCTGTCGTCCCACCAGTAGGGGGGCAGGTTCAGGGTGCCGGGCGGGTTGCTCCCGTACAGATAGCGGTTCCAGCGGGGATCGACCTGGAACTCGATCGTCTTCTCCGCTCCCGTGAGCGGATCCGCGAGGCCGTCGCCCACCTCGAAGTCCACCGTGCCCCCGTCCGCGGCGAGCGCACGGCAGTGCAATGGCGTCGTGATCGGCCCGCCGGTCACATCCAGTTGCAGCAGCGTGGTGGCGACGGTGGCGGGAGCGGGCTCGTAGTCGACCAGGCGGGCGTGGCGGACGACCGACAGCCGCTGGGTGGCCGTGGCGATCGAGGACTCCCCCGAGACTCGATCCTGGAGGTAGCTCAGCTCGTCCGCGAGCGCCGCCAGCGCCTCCATCAGCACCTGCCCGAGGTCCGCCTCGGAGCGCTCCACCCAGGCCGGGTAACGGCCGGCGGAGAACTCCGAGAGGGCCTGGGTGAAGCTGGAGAAGTCCTTGGCGAGGTAGTCGATCGTGACCGGTTCGGCGGTTGATCCGGAGCCCACCCACCCGCTGGGCGCGGGTGTCGCGCAGTCGAGGTCGGTGGGGCAACTTGCCTTGAAGCTGAAGGCGACGCTCGTGAAGAACGGGTCGAGCACCGTGCTCGAGACGGTGAGCCGATAGGTGGAGAAGTCCCCCGGGGCGGCGACCGACAGCGTCAGGATCGGTCTCCCCTCGCTGTCGGCGCTGAAGGCGGTGGCCTGTTCGATCGGATCGACCGCGACGCTCTGGATGACCTCGCCGCCGGCGATCGTGACGGGGGTGTGCCCCACGAGGGTGCCCGCGACGGCCACCGCGTTCAGGAAGTGGACATACAGCTCGGTCTGGTCGGCGGCCACCTCCACGTAGTCGATGCCGTTCCAGGCGGCTCCCTCGGCCAGCAGCAGCTGACGCCGGTCACGGCTGCCCACGGGCGCGCTCATAGGATCGTCACCGTGACGGTTCGGCTACCAGCGGGTGCGCTCACAGGACTGTCACCGTGACGTTTTCGGTGCTCTGGGTCTCGATCAGGGTGTAGGTGACGCTCACCGTGATCGTCCCCGGCTCCAGCAGGGCGTTTTCCCGGCTGCTGCTCACCGCCACCTCGCCGACCGCGACGATGCCCGCGAGCCACTGGTCGAGCGCCTGCAGGACGCGCAGCTTCACCGTGGCAGCCAGCGCGTCGGAGAGCGGGGAGAAGACAAGCCCGCGCAGTCCGCATCCGAACTGGGGGAGGTTCACCCGTTCCCCCGGGGTGGTCAGCAGGAGCTGGCGGACCATCTGCTCGACGTGAGCCGGGTAGGCGGCCTGCGCGGTCTGCTGGGACACCGGGTCGACGCGAAACGGGAACGCGAAGTCGTGTCGCGGCGGCGCGGGCGGAAGGGCGGCGGGGGTGCTCATTGGGC
>CAYNGQ010000089.1:0-2019 GCA_964396735.1 uncultured Solirubrobacteraceae bacterium
GGCGGAGCGGCCAGCTACCCGATCACCTCGCAGACGTTCATCGTGGTCAACAAGGACCTCTGCAAGGCGGGCCTGTCCGAAAGCGCGGCCAAGGGCGTCGTGCAGTTCATCGACTATGGACTGGGCCAGGGGCAGTCGATCCTCTCCCAGGCTGACTACGCGGGTCTGCCCGCGTCGATCCTGGCCAAGTCCAAGACGGCGGCGGCCGGTCTGCAGTGCAACGGGTCCTCCCTCGGCGGCTAGCAGCACCTTGGAGGCAGCATCCGTACCCGGCGGCGACCGCTCGATTCTCGAGCGGTCGCCGTTGGCGCGTCTGCCAGACCGCGCCCTGAAGTACAGCCTGACCATCTTGGCGGGGCTGATCCTGGCGCTGATCGTGTACTTCTTCATCCGCTTGGTCGGCGAGGCGAGGCCGGCCTTCGCGCACTCGGGCGTGTTCGGCTTTGCGTTCGACAACGACTGGAACCCGAGCGCCGAACGCTTCGGCGCCCTGCCGCTGGTGGTGGGCACGTTGATCACCTCCGGGCTGGCGCTGCTGATCGGCGTCCCGGTGGCCGTCGCCACCGCCGTATACGTGACCGAGCTCTCCCCGCGGCGCGTGCGCGGGCCGATCACGATCCTGATCGAGCTGCTGGCCGCCGTGCCCTCGGTGGTGTACGGGCTGTGGGGCATCTTCTTCCTGGCTCCAAAGCTCCAGGGAGCCGAGCAGTGGGTAGCCGATCGCCTGTCGTTCATCCCGTTCATCGGCGGCGGCCTGGTGACGATCCCCAACTACTTCATCACCGGGCTCGTCCTGGCGATCATGATTCTGCCGATCGTCTCAGCGATCAGCCGTGAGGTGATGGCCACGGTGCCCTCCGACCACAAGGAAGCGGCGCTCGGGCTCGGCGCCACCCGCTGGGAGATGATCCGGATCGCCATCCTGCCCTACTGCCGCTCCGGCATCGTGGGGGGAGCAATGCTCGGCTTGGGCCGGGCAATCGGCGAGACGATCGCCGTCACGATCCTGATCGGCGATTCCCAGAAACTCGGCAGCCACCTGTTCGGCCAGGGATACAGCCTGGCGGCGGTGATCGCCAACGAGTTCGGCGAGGCCCAGGGTCTGCACCGCTCGGCGCTGTTCGCCGCCGGCCTGGTGCTGTTCGTGCTGACGCTGCTCGTCAACGGGGTGGCACGCCTGCTCGTGCAGCGGGCTGCGCGTGCGAACCGGCCAAAGACGACCGCGCAAGACCACGCCGCCGGTGGCCCGATGCCGATCGCGGGGGCGGCAGGCGTATGAGCGCGCAGAGCCCGGCGCCCGACCAGCTGGCGCGCTTCAACGTCAGCCCGGCACGCCGGCGCAAGGACAAGATCGCTCGTGGCACGATCCTCGCGGGCACTCTGCTTGCCCTGATCCCACTGGTGCTGATCGTTTACTACCTGCTGCTCAAAGGCCTGGGGTCCTGGAGCCCCAGCTTCTTCACGACCGACCCAACCGGCAACACGTTCTTCAAGAGCTCGAGCATCGGCGGGATCAAGAGCGCGATCCTCGGCACGATCGAGATCGTCGCATTGGCCTCAGCGATCGCGGTACCGATTGGTGTCGGCGTCGCGGTATGGCTCGTCGAGTACGGCAAGAGCAGCTGGTTTGCACAAGTGGTGCGCTTCTTCGTGGACGTGCTCACTGGAGTGCCTTCGATCGTGTTCGGGCTGTTCATCTACATCGTGCTCGTCGTCGGCACCGGCTCGAGCTTCGCCGGCTACAAGGGCTCGCTGGCGCTGTCGCTGCTGATGCTCCCGGTGGTGATCCGCTCGGCTGAGGTGATCCTGCTGCTGATTCCCGGTGCACTGCGCGAGTCGGCGCTCGCGCTGGGCGCGCCGCGCTGGCGGGTGATCTTCAGCATCGTGCTGCCCACAGCGCTACCGGGCATGGTGACCGGGGTGCTGCTGGCGATCGCCCGCGCCGCCGGCGAGACCGCGCCGCTGCTGTTTACAGCCGCCGCGACGAACAAGACCAACTTCAACCTCGGCCAGTTCATG
>CAYNGQ010000090.1:0-5158 GCA_964396735.1 uncultured Solirubrobacteraceae bacterium
AGGGGATCACTCTGGGCTCGGGGGGCATCGCGTCTAGAGGCTCAGCCCGCCATCGGTGGCGCGCGGCTCAAGAACCACACCACGCGTCCGATTACGCGGCTGTGAGCACCGCTCCCTCGTTCCGCTTCCGACTCGAGCGTGTCCGTGCGCTGCGCCAGCGCAAGGAGCTTATCGCACGCGAGGAGCTTGCCCGCGCCATCACCCAGCGCACCGGCAGCCAGAATCGCCTGCGGCGCGTCGAGGAGCACCTCGAGCGAGCCTTCGCCCACCAGCGCCTCGCGGCCGCAGAGAACGGGAGCACAGCCGCCGTCAGCGCCGCCGAGCTGCTCGCACGCCAGGCCTTCGTCGAGCACGTCGAGGCGCAACGCGTGATGGGCATGCGTGAGCTCGAGCGCCACGAGGCCGACGTCGCCGACTGCGACAGCCAGCTTGGCTACGCCGCGCGCGAGCACAAGATCTTGGAGCGCCTCAAGGATCGACAGCGTGTCGAGCACGAGCGCGAGGCCGGACGCCGCGAAAACGAGCAGCTCGACGAGATCGCCCTCGAGCGCTTCCGCCGGAGTGCCGCATGAGCGTCGCCACGCTCAGTGGGCTGGAACCGATCGCCGCTGCCGCCGCGGACGGCAGGGAGCCGATCGCCGCCACCGCCGCGGGCGAACGCGTCCAGCAGCTGCAGGCCCTCCTCGAGCAGGTCGAACAGGGTCCTTCGGTCGGGGTGGGTGGGGTTTCCAAGACTTTCGCCTCGGCCCTCGACGACGCCCAAGCCGGGGACGCAAGCTCCGCGACGGCCGGCGCCTACACGTCGTCCGTACCGATCGTCGATACCGACCTCGCAGCTGACGGCTCCGTCTCGCCCCCAACCGCCTCCAGCGCTCCCTACACCTCCTTGTTGCTGGCCGACGAGTCCGCCTCAGCCGGCCCCACCGACGCCGTCGACCCCTCAGCAATGCCCACCACGGTCGCCTACGACTCCGCCGCCCCCGCAGGGGCGAGCAGCGCCGCCGGTGGCGGATCCACGTATGCGCCGATGATCGAACAGGCCGCCGCCCGCTACGGGATCGACCCGTCGGTTCTCTACGGGCTGATCGAGCAGGAGTCCGGGTTCGACCCCTCCGCCACCAGCGGCGCCGGCGCGCAGGGGCTCACGCAGCTGATGCCCTCCACTGCCGCCTCGCTCGGCGTCACCGAACCGCTCGACCCCGCGCAGTCGATCGAAGGCGGCGCCCGCTACCTCTCCGGGCTGCTGCGCCAGTTCGGTGGCAACACCGCCGACGCGCTCGCCGCCTACAACGCCGGTCCCGGCGCCGTCGAGCAGTACGGCGGCGTGCCCCCCTACCCCGAAACTCAGCAGTACGTGGCCAAAGTGCTCGGCTACGCCGCCTCCTACAGCCAGAGCGGGCAGGACGCGGGCGCGCTCCCCTCCACCACCTCAGCCGTGACCAGCACCACGGCCACCGCCGCGGCTACCACCGCCCCCACGGCCACTCCCTCTGAGGCGATCGTATGAGTCCGACCGCGCCGCAGCCGATCCCAACCGCTCCAGGTGGGCGGCAGCCGATCTCCACCGGCGCTCCACCCGGCGCTCCCCCCGAAGGGCCGCCCTTCCAGAGCGCGCTCGAAACCGAATCGGCCCGGACCGCCATGGCGGAAGGCCAGCAGCGGAATCCCTCGCCCGCCGAGGGCGAACAGGCGAGCGCCGCCGAAGCGTTCGATCGCCTCCCCCACGGCTCTGCGCCGCCCACCCGCCGCCATTCGGGGCACCGCGCTGCGGCAACGCCCTCCGGCGGCAAGGCGACCGCCGGCTTGGCACCGTCGTCTGCTACCACGCCCACTGGTCCCGCACTGACGCCCGCGGTGCCCCCCCGGGGGAGCATTCCCACAGCTGGGACGGCCCCGGACGCCATCGCCGGTGGGGACGCCAACCAGGGCCCTGCCGCCCCCCTGAGCACCGGCCAACCCGACCCCGCGACGGCACGCGGCGGTGCCCTCGCCGGCGGCGAGGAGGGGCTCTCCGGCACCGGTGCCGCGGTGGCCCACGACGATGCTCTGCCCCTCTCGCCCACCAGCGCGGTAGACGGTGAGCTCGCGATCGCGCGGGATGGCGCCTCCACGACGGGGGCTCCTGCCATATCCGAAGACGGCACACCCACGGCCGGCGGGAGCACGAGTCCTCTCGTGGCGGCCCTGAAGGAGACCCCCACGGCCGGTGGCGCGCAGGCACACTCGACTCCCGCGGCTTTCCACGCCCGCGATCTCGCCACCGCCCTCGACTCCCGTGCGGGCGCGAACGCCGGCGGGGAAGGGCAAGCAAACGCCGGCGGGGGTGGGCAAGCAAACGCCGGCGGGAGTGGGAGCCCAACCCACCTGCGTGCAGACCGCACCGCCGGGGAGGTGCGCCTGCGCCCGGCGAGCGACGCGAGCGTGGGCGACAAGCTAGGGGGAGCCGACCCCATCCAAGCAGCCACTGACGGCGCCATTGTCGAGGGCGGAAGCGGTGGGGTGGGCGGGCTCGAAACAACCGCCTCCCCACTCCTTGGCGCCGCGCTTGATGGCAGCCCCGCGGCTCCACCGGCCGAACTCGGATCGGGCGCTTACGGGGTCGGCCTGCAGGAGGCGATCGAGAGCCTCCACGGCACGATCCAGCTCGCCGCCCGCCAGGGCCTCACCCAGGCGCGCATCTCGCTACAGCCCGAGGAGCTCGGGGAGATCCGCATCAACCTGACCCAAACCGCCCAGGGCCTGCTCGCGCGCGTCACCGCCGAGTCGCCCGCCGCCGCCCAGGCGCTCGCCGCCGCCCACGCCCAGCTTCGCCAATCACTGAGCTCGCTCGGAATCAACCTCACGCGCCTTGACATTGGGCACCACGATCCCGCTCCGGGTGGGGGTGCGGACGCCAAAGGCAATGGCCAGGGCGGCGCCGCCCGCGGCGAAGGCTTCTCTGGCGGCCGCCCCGAGCGGTCCACGGCGATTGTGACGCCCGCCGACTCCGAAGCCGAAACCGATTTGCTCGTGGCCGGCGAGCCCGAGCAATCCACGACCGCCCCATCGCACGGAACCCTCATCGACGTGCTCGTCTGAGCATCACGAGCCAACCGAGACCCACAAACCCGACCAAGAACCACAAGCCGACTGAACAACCACCACCAACCCGAACCGAACGCACACAGCACCACCGAGCACGAGAGCGAGGCCAACCCGATGACCACCGTCACACCATCCACCACGGCGCCCACCGCGAAAACCGGCTCCACCGCGGGCTCGCCCGAAACCGAACCCGTCAACCCCAAGGGTGAACTCGGCAAGAACGCCTTTCTGCAGTTGATGGTCGCCCAGCTGCAGGCGCAGAACCCCCTGGAACCGAGCAACGGCACCGAATACATCAGCGAGCTCGCGCAGTTCTCACAGCTCGAGCAGACGACCAACCTCGCGCAGAGCAGCTCCCAATCGGTTACCGCCCAACGGGTCGCCCAAGCGGTCGGGTTGATTGGACACACCGTCTCCTACACCGACCCCTCCACCGGCGCCAGCCAGAGCGGGGCGGTGCAGAGCGTTGAGATCACGCCCGAAGGGGCCACTCTCACGGTCGAAGGCACCCCCGGGATCGAACTCGCCGGCGTTTCGGAGGTCTCGTGAGCGTCGAGCTCAACCCCGCGCTGCTCCCTCCCGGCGTCGTCCGGAGCCCGCAGAGCACTCCCGCCGCTGGCAAGCCGGCCAGGGAGGCCGGACCCTCCGGGCCGTCGTTCGCGGACGTGCTCAAGGAGACCAGCGGACAGGAACCGCTGCACTTCTCCAAGCACGCCCTCGAGCGCGTGCAGCGCCGGGGGATCGCGCTCGACCCGAGCACCCTCGGCAGGCTGCACGAAGGCGTCGGACGGGCCGCCGGCAAGGGCTCGCGCGACTCGCTCGTGCTGGTCGACGGCACCGCCTTCGTGGTGTCGGTTCCCAACCGCACCGTGATCACGGCGGTCGGCTCCGAACACATGCGCGAGCAGATCTTCACCAACATCGACAGCGCCGTGATTGCCTGAGGCGCCACCGATAACCACCCAATTTACCTCTGTTACCTCATAACCCGACAGGAGCCCACCAAGCCAACAACCCTCCGGGCCTGACTTCACCAGCTCGGCCCAATCAACTTTATCGAGACAACGCAACTCCGAGGACTCTGTAAACGCAATCACGGCTGGACCTCTTCGAGGAGGCCGCGAAAGGAAGTGACGCAACCATGATGAGTGGAATGTACGCCGCGATCAGCGGCCTCGACGCAAATGAGACGATGCTCAACGTCACCGCCAGCAACCTGGCGAACGTCAACACGATCGGCTACAAGTCCCAGCGCGTGACGTTCGCCGACTCGCTATCGCAGATCGTGCGGGGAGCCTCCGGGCCAACCACCAGCAACGGCGGCACCAATCCCATGCAGGTGGGGCTTGGCGTGGTCGTCTCCTCGACCGACAACGAAATGACCGAGGGCTCCTTCCAGACCACCAACAACCCCCTCGATGTCGCCATCCAGGGCGAAGGGTTCCTGCGCGTCGGCAGCGGCACCCCGCCGGCGGAACCGCCCTACACGGCCAAACTGCCGGCCGGCTTCCAGTACACCCGCGAGGGCGACCTCACGACCAACACCAAGGGTTTCCTCACCACGCAGGCCGGGGACTATGTGATCGGCCGCGAAGCCGTCGCCACCGGGGCGGGAGCCGAAACCACCTACGCGCCCGGTGCCAAAGACAGCTACATCGTGATCCCTCCCGGCTCCGCCAACGTGTCGATCGGCGAGGACGGGGCGGCCAGCTACACCGACGAGAACCCCAAATCGCCGACCCACGAACAGCAGGTCACCGCGGGCTACCTCTCGCTGGCGCAGTTCCCCAACCAGGATGGCCTGCAGCGCCTCGGCGGATCGCTGTGGGGCCAGACCACCAACTCGGGCGCGCCGATCGTGGGCACCCCCGACACCGGCGGCTTCGGCCAGACGGTCGCCGGGGAGCTGGAGATGTCGAACGTCGACCTCGCCACCGAGATGACCAGCATGATCACCGCCGAGCGCGGCTACCAGGCCAACTCGAAGGTGATCACCACCGCCGACGAAATGCTCCAGACGGTGGTGACGATGGTCCAGTAGTCACACCGAGGGACGTACACCGAGGCGCCCGGG
>CAYNGQ010000091.1:0-3962 GCA_964396735.1 uncultured Solirubrobacteraceae bacterium
CGCTTGTGATGCACTGACCGAGGCCACGGGACGCTCCCGAGGCACTGAACACGGAACGCGCTCACTGAACACGGAACGCTGGAGGCACTAGAACCCGCGGAACGCTCTCGAAGCACTGAATCCACAACAGAGGTAACTGGAAAGGCAAGGGAATCCCCCATATGGTCGCTCTCATCGTCGTCGTCGTGGTCGTGCTGTTCGCGCTGGTTGTGGCGGCGCGCACGATTCGCGTCATCCCTCAGGCGCGCGCGGGCGTGGTCGAGCGCCTCGGCCGCTACAGCCGCACTTTGGAGCCGGGCCTCGCGATCGTCACACCGTTCGTCGACCGCGTCAAGCCACTGGTGGACCTGCGTGAGCAGGTGGTCAACTTCGCCCCCCAGTCGGTCATCTCCGAGGACAACGTTGTGGTGGGGATCGAGACGGTCCTGTACTTCACGATCACCGACCCCCGCTCGGCCACCTATGAAATCGCCAACCCGCTGCAGGCGATCGAGCAGCTCACGGTCACCACGCTGCGCAACGTGATCGGCGGGCTCACGCTCGAGGCCACCCTCACGGCGCGCGAGAACGTCAACACCGAGCTGCGCACGGTGCTCGACGAGGCCACCGGCAAGTGGGGCATCCGCATCAACCGCGTGGAGATCAAGTCGGTCGATCCGCCGGCGGACATCCGCTCGGCGATGGAGAAGCAGATGCGCGCCGAGCGCGACCGCCGCGCGGCGATCCTGACGGCGGAAGGCGAGAAGCAGGCCCAGATCCTCACCGCGGAGGGCGAGCAGCAGGCCGCGGTGCTCACCGCCGAGGGTGCGCGTCAGGCCGCGATCCTGCGCGCCGAGGGCGAAGCGAAGGCGATCGACACCGTCTTCAAAGCGATCCACGAGGGCAACCCCACGCGCGACCTGCTCAGCTACGAATACCTGCAGATGCTCCCGCAGCTCGCCGAAGGGGATGCCAACAAGGTGTTCGTCATTCCTTCCGAGTTTGCCCAGGCGTTCGGAGGCATCGGCGAGACTCTGGCTCGTCGGGTCCAGGAGGACTCCTCCGGCGAGAAGAGCTGAGTCGCTCGATGTTCGACTCGCTCGCCGAGAAGCTCCAGGCCACGCTCTCCGACGTCCGCCAACGGGGGACGCTCACCGCGCAGGACATCGACCGCGCGCTGCGCGAGATCCGCCTCGCGCTGCTGGAGGCGGACGTCAACTTCAAGGTCGTCCGCCAGTTCACCGCCGATGTCAAAGAGCGGTGCGTGGGGGCCGAGATCGTCGGCAGCCTCAACCCCGGCCAGCAGGTGGTGAAGATCGTCGCCGAGCAGCTCACCGAGCTGATGGGGGGGGAATCCGAGGAGCTTGGCTTCTCCTCCAGCCCCCCCACCGTTATCCTGCTCGCCGGCCTGCAGGGCTCGGGCAAGACGACTGCGGCCGCAAAGCTCGCGCGCTACCTGCAGGAGCACCACAAATCCTCGGTGGCGCTCGCCGCCTGCGACACCTACCGCCCGGCGGCGGTGGAGCAGCTCGTGAAGATGGGCGCCCGCGCCGGCGCGGCCGTGTATGAGCGGGGCACCGAGCCCGATCCCGTCGAGATCGCCACCTGGGCGCTGGGTCGCGCGCGGGAGGAGGGCAAGGACGTGCTGATCGTCGACACCTCCGGCCGGCTGCACGTCGACGAGCAGCTGATGGCGGAGCTGGTGCGTATCCACGCCGCCGTGACGCCGCGCGACACGCTGCTGGTCGTCGACGCGATGACTGGCCAGGACGCCGTCAACGTCGCCGAGCAGTTCGCCGCCGCCGTGCGGTTCGACGGGGTGGTGATGAGCAAGCTCGACGGCGACGCCCGCGGCGGCGCGGCGCTGTCGGTCAAGGCGGTCACCGGCCAGCCGATCCTGTTTGCCTCCACCGGCGAGCACCTCGAGCAGTTCGAGCGCTTCCACCCCGACCGCATGGCGCAGCGGATCCTCGGCATGGGGGATGTGCTTAGCCTGATCGAGCAGGCCGAGCGTCAGTTCGACGAGCGCGACGCGGTGGAGCTGCAGCGCAAGCTGCGCCGCAACGAGTTCGGTCTCGACGACTTCCTCGAGCAGCTGAAGGCGGTGCGCAAAATGGGGCCGCTCACCAGCGTGCTGGGGATGATCCCCGGCCTCGGCGGCGCGCAGCTGCGCAACCTGAAAATGGACGAACGCGAGCTCGATCGCCTGCAGGCGATCATCCTCGCGATGACCCCCGAGGAGCGCCGGCGGCCCGAGCTGATCAAGGGCTCCCGGCGGCTGCGGATCGCGCGCGGCTCGGGCACCAACGTGCAACAGGTCAGCCAGCTCGTCAAGCAGTTTGGCCAGATGCGCAAGGTGATGCGCCAGGTCGGCCGCGGCAAGATGCCGGATATCGGCGCGCTGATGCGCCAGGCACGCTGAACCATCGGCGGGCACGCCGCGGGCCAGCCGAGCCGCCCATCGCGGGCGCAATCTGTCGGATGTCGTAAGCTGCTCTCCAACAGGAAGAAAGGTCTACAGACAACTGTCTGTTACCGCAACCCGGACAAGACAGCAAGCGCGAAGCGAGGAACACGTGTCGGTAAGGCTCAGGCTCACGCGAGTGGGCGGCAAGAAGGACCCGATCTGGCGGGTGGTCGTCGCCGACCAGCGCTCTCCCCGCGACGGGCGCGTGATCGAGACGATCGGCCAGTACAACGCCCAAACCAACCCCTCGACGATCACAATCGACGAGGAGCGCGCCCGCAGCTGGCTGGCCCGCGGGGCGCAGCCGTCGGACACCGTCCGCAAGCTGCTGCACACCCAGGGCATCGCCACCTAGCGCGAGCGAGCGGGAGGGCGCCCGAGATATGGCGGCGGAAAGGGTGCAGGAGCTCTTGATCTACCTCGCCCAGGGCTTGGTGGACGAGCCCGATGAGGTGTCGGTCGAGCGCTTCGAGGAGGACGACGGCACGGTTGTGCTGGAGCTGGCGGTGGCGCGCGAGGACTACGGCAAGGTGATCGGCCGCGGCGGACGCACCGCCCAGGCGCTGCGCACCGTGGTGAGGGCCGCGGCGGCGGAGGACAAGCGCCGTGTGGTCATCGACATCGTCGATTGACGCGCCACTGGAAGCCGGCCGCGTGGGGCGCGCGCACGGCCTCGACGGCAGCTTCTACGTGACCGGCGCCCGTCCGCGGCTGCTCGCGGAGGGCGGCGAGGTGACGGTCGCCGGCAGCGTCCGCCGGATCCTGCGCCGCGCCGGCGTCGAGCAGCGCCCGATCGTGCGCCTCGACGGCGTCGAGGACCGTACCTCGGTGGAGGCGTTGCGCGGCCAGCCGCTGACGGTGTCACAGGCGCAGGCCCCCGCGCTCGGCGAGGGCGAGTGGTGGGCGCACGAACTGGAGGGCTGCGTCGTGTGCGACGGACAACAGCGGCTCGGCACGGTCAGCCGCCTGCTGGAGCTGCCTCGTGCGAGGTGCTGGAGGTGCGGCGCGAGGACGGCCGCCAGGTGCTGGTGCCGATGGTCAGAGACGCCGTCCGCCATGTGGACGTCGCCGCCGGTCGCATCGACGTGAGCCTCGAGTTCCTCGGTGAGGCGTGAGTGGCCCGTCGCCAACGGTCTCATAGGACGGACCGCTAGCGCATGGAGATCGACATCCTCACGCTGTTCCCCGAGTGGTTTCAGTGGTTCCACACCCAACGCCACGTCCGCAACGCGCTCGCCGCCGGGAGTCGCGTGGAGTGCGTGGACATCCGCCAGCACACGCCCCTCACCGGCGGCCAGGTCGACGACACCCCGTTCGGCGGCGGGGCGGGGATGGTGCTGCGCGTGGACGTGATGGAGGCGGCGCTGCGCGCTCGCTACGGGGTCGACCCGGTCGAGCTGCGCCGGCGGCGGCGAGTGATCGCGCTGACGCCCACGGGACGGCTGCTCGACGACGGCTACGTCGCCGAGCTGGCGGCCGAGGGGGCCCTGACGCTGCTGTGCGGGCGCTACGAGGG
>CAYNGQ010000092.1:0-2965 GCA_964396735.1 uncultured Solirubrobacteraceae bacterium
TGGGTCCTCGGCATCGTCCACCACCGCGCGATCGACGCTCTGCGTCGCGGGGTGCTGCAAGAGCGCGTGGGGGTCAGCGACGAGGGGATCGAGGAGCAGTTGGTGGCGCCGGAGCGCACCGAGCAGGAGGTGGGTCGCCGCGACGAAGCGCGTGAGGTGCGCGCCGTCCTCGAGGGTCTGCCGCCCGAGCAGAGCCGTGTCATCGAGCTGGCCTACTACGGTGGCCTCTCGCATGCCGAGATCGCGGCGATGCTCGACATGCCGGTGGGAACGATCAAGGGCAGAATGCGTCTTGGATTACAGAAGATGCGCTCTCAACTCCGCTCAGAAGGGGTGTTTTCGTGAGCTTGCCCCCGCCAGCGCACGCCTGCGAGCGTCAGGTCGACTGCGCTGCCTATGTCCTGTGGGCGCTCACCGAGCAGGAGTTGGCGGTGCACACGGCGCATCTCGCGGAATGCTCGATCTGCCAGGCGGAGGTCGCTCAGCTGCAGCCGGTGGCCGACCTGCTGGCGCTCGGCGCGCCGTCCGCCAGGGCCGATCGGAGACTGCGTGCCCGGGTGTTGGGCGCCGCGCGCGCCGAGGTCGAGCCGCGTGACGCGGTCGCCCCGGCGGCGGACGCCCCGACGTCGGCGCGGACGGGCGCGCGTGCGCCGGCGGGCGGGCGGAGGCGTACACGTCCACCGGCGGGCGAGCAGGCGGGCACACGTTTATCGGCGGGCGAGCGCTCGACCCTGCGGCGGCTATTCCCGGGGCGACTGCTCCCGGGGCTCGCCGGGGCGCTGACACTCGGTGCGGGCGTGGCGATCGGCGGGCTGGCATTCAGCTCCGGCTCGAGCGTCCGCTCCGAAGTGGTCCACGCGGTCGTCATCGCTCCCGGCCACCACGCCACGGCGGAGCTGCGTAAAGTCGGCTCGCGCCTGGAACTGGTGGTGGTGGGGATGCCCGCGCCGCCGCCCGGACGCATCTATGAGTTGTGGCTGGAGCACGGTAGCGAAGCTCCCCTCCCGACCGACGCGTTGTTCTCGGTCACCAAAGCGGGATCCGGCTCGGTGGGTGTCCCCGGCGATCTCCACGGGGTGAGCAAGGTGCTTGTCACCGACGAGCCGCTCGGCGGCAGCCTCAAACCAACGCGCACGCCCGTGATCATCGGCTTGGTGTAGAACGGCTCTCAAAACCGGCATGCCCGCCCGGGATCCCCGCGGGCCGCCAGGTAGGCTCTGCATCCGCCCATGGCCACCTGCTACCGCCACCCCTCCCGCGAGACCGCGGTCTCATGCTCCTCGTGCGGGCGGCCGATCTGTCCCGACTGCATGACCCCCACGCAGGTGGGGATGCGCTGCCCGGAGTGCGCCAGCCAGCGCACCAGGGTGGTGCGGATGCGCGAGATGGCCGCCGTGCCGCGCGTCACCTATGCGTTGATCGCGATCAACGTGATCGTCTACCTCACCGAGCAAGGCCAGTTCACGCTCACCGGCGAGGCGTACGGCAAGGTCATCAACGAAGGCGATCTGTATCGCGCCGCGATCTCCGAAGGCCACCAGTACTACCGGCTGGTGACGAGCGCCTTCCTGCACGTCGACCTGCTGCACATCGGCTTCAACATGTACTTGTTGTACCTGCTCGGCCTGATGCTCGAGCCCGCGCTCGGCTCGGTGCGGTTTGCCGCAATCTACTTCACCTCGCTGCTCGCCGGCTCCTGCGGGGCGCTGATCGCCACCGCCAACCCGAGTCTCGGCGCCTCGGGCGCGATCTTCGGGCTGATGGGCGCCGCCGCGGTGGAGCTGCGCGCGCGGGGGCGCAGCGTGATGGAGGGGGGCATCGGGGCGCTGATCATCTTCAACCTGATCCTCAGCTTCTCGATCCCCAACATCTCCGTCGGCGCCCACATCGGCGGGCTGATCGGCGGTGCGCTCGCCGGTCTCTCCTTCCGCCTTGCCACCGGCCGCTACGCGCTCGCGCTGGGGCTGCTCGCCTGCCTGGCGCTGTCGGTGGCGGCGGTTGTCGGTGGGCTCGCCGCCGCGCAGTCCACAGCCGCCGGTATCGTCTGAGCCACTTGCCGCCCGCGCAGTCCACAGCCGCCGGTATCGTCTGAGCTGTGGCGTTGCTTGCGGAGGAGCAGATCCAGCGGCGGCTCGCCGGTGGCGAGTGGGCTCGTGACGGTGGGACGATCGTGCGCGAGTACAAGCTGGCGGACTTCGCGGCGGCGATCGCCTTGGTCAACCGCGTCGCCGAGCTCGCGGAGGCTGCCAACCACCATCCCGACATCCTCGTGCACGGCTGGAACAGGGTGCGCCTGCAGCTCTCCACCCACTCCGAGGGCGGCCTCACCGATGCCGACTTCGCGCTTGCCTCGCAGATCGATCGTCTCGACTGAGCCCCCTGCTACGGTTTGCGAAGGCGTCAGCCAGCGATGAACGAAGAAGAAGAACCTCCCCGAAGTAGCAGCGCTCCACGGCCGATCCCGGCGGGGGCGCGGCGGGCTGCTCTGCACGGTTGGGCGTGACCGGGCTGAAGCTGATCCTCGCGGCCGTGTTGGTCGCGGTGAACGCGTTCTTCGTGATCGCCGAGTACGCGCTCGTGCGCTCGCGGCGCGCCCGGCTGGAGGTGATGCGCGAGCAGGACATGCGCGGCGCCGCGCTCGCGCTCAGGCAGCTGGAGCGGATCAACGACTACATCTCCGCGGTGCAGATCGGGGTCACGATGACCTCGATCGGGATCGGTGCGCTCGCTACCCCCACGCTCGCAAATGCGCTGCGGGAAGCCTTCGGAGGCGGCGGGATCTCCCACGATGTCACGGTCGTGATTGCCGTGGTGATCGCCTACGCGATCGTGATCTCGGTGCAGCTGATCTTCGGCGAGATGGTGCCGAAGTTCTACGCGATCGACCGCGCCGAGTCGGTCGCCCGGCGCGTCGCTCGTCCTCTGCAGGCCTTCAGCGCGCTGTTTCACCCGTTCATCGTCGCGC
>CAYNGQ010000093.1:0-1515 GCA_964396735.1 uncultured Solirubrobacteraceae bacterium
GCTGGGCTTGTTGCCGGTCTCACTACACCGGTGCCGAATGACGCAGCAGCGAGCACGGCGATTAGGCGTGTCGCGTGCCCTTGCTTTGGAAGACGCATTCTCAGTAGAAGAGGGTGCCGCTGGTTTGCACGACGGCCCGGAAGGTGTTTCGGTTGAGCGTTCCAAAGAATCCGCCTTCGCCGCGGGCGTGTGTGTAGCGCCCTGTCCCGTGGGTTACGCGCATGCGGCCGCTGAAGCTTGGTTCTGCGGGTCGCCCTTTGAGCTTGCCCGAGCCGACACCAGTGATCGCGCCGGAGCGTGTTTCGATCGTGAAATGCGCGATCACGGTCGCGCCCAGGTTCAAATAGGCATGCACCTTGCCCGGGAAGGTGCCCGATGCAGGCCCTTCCTCAAGGACTTCATCGCTCGTTGAAGCCTTCCGTTCCAGATGTGCAGTGTCCTTCACGACCACCGCACGCGCCGCCCTCGCGGCGATGCCGTCCGCGGCACCGGGACTGCTCAGCAAGAACCCCGCGCAGCAGAAACACAGGATCGCGGCAGTCACCACGCCCATTCTGCCTGTGGCCCCGCTCCTGCCCGCTCCCCCGCGCACGCGCCGACTCCGACGAGATCGTTTCTGACTCTCCCAACCCATCACTTGCTCCTCCGCCTTGAGGCCAATCTCGAACACTGTCTCCACTTGTCTAGAACTTCCGAACTGTTCCAGCCAAGTACACGATACTCTCGTTTCGGCTAGCGTTTGCGTATGCCGCGCGCGAAACCCGCCGAGCTGCCTGGACACATGGCTGTCCTTGGCCTTGTGATCGAGCGCCCCAACCAGACGGTCTCGTACTACGCCCAGGCCCTTGCTAGGCGCTTCCCGCGGGCGCGATTCGCTGCCCCGACAGCTTATAACGCCCTGAAACAGATGGGCGAAGGTCGTAACGTGCGGGTCGAGCGGATACACGTCGCTCCGGGCGAGGATCGATCGGACGATCGCCACGCCCCGACTCAGCGGGGCCACGAGGTCTATCGCGCCTGGATGTACGCGTTGCCGGCATCCAGCCCGCCCATACGGGAGGCGATATACGGGCGCATCGAGCTGGCCGACATCGAATATCTGCCACAGCTCATCTACTTCGCCCGAGAAGAAGAGAGAATCGCCATCGATCTCTGGGCGGACGCCAGGGACAAGCTGCGAAAGCATAAGGACAAGAGAGACCACCGCGCTCGGCACATGGGTCGGGTGGACTATATGCGCAGGATACGAGATACGTGGCTGTACGTTGATCCTCTGCACTGGTCCTCGCGCGCCGTCCTATTCGACACCGTCGCCCAGCATCTCGAAGAGATCGCCGACGAGGCTGAGATCGAGTTTGAGGTGCCGGACGAGGCGGGCCTTGACCGGGCTGAGCTGGGCGATGTCAGTCACGGTGCCGCACGACGCCGCGGCTGAGTGTGGCACTCCGATGGCTGAGGTTTTGCGGCTTGGTGGTGTGTGGAGGGCGTTCGATCGTGGGCGTGATCGGGTGTCGG
>CAYNGQ010000094.1:0-12471 GCA_964396735.1 uncultured Solirubrobacteraceae bacterium
AAGCACCTCGACTCGCGCGATCTCGGGGTCAGCCTCTTTCGCTATGCAGCGAGCATGCGCAGCCCCGTGGCTCACAGCCACCGTGAGCAGGAGGAGGCCTATATCGTCGTCGCCGGGTCCGGGCGGGTGTTGCTCGACGGCGATACCCAGGAGCTGCGCCAGTGGGACGTGGTGCGCGTGGCGCCCGACGTGGTGCGCGCCTTCGAGGCGGGCCCTGACGGGCTCGACATCCTCGCCGTCGGTGGCCCGAGGCCCGAGGACGGCGACGGTGTTATGGGCGCGGCCAATTGGCCTGACGCTGAGTAGCTCCCAGCTCGCTGCGACTGCTCCCCGCCGGGGCAGACGACTACGCCGGGTGCTCCTGCGCCCAGTGTGCAATGGCTCCTGAGCCGGTCACGACCTCGCCACCGTCGAGCACGAGGATCGGCACTGCGCGCTGGCCGCTGAGCCGCTCGACCTCGGCGCGGTCACGGGCCCGGGACGACCAGGTCCAGAACTTCGCGCTGCCGCCCTTGACCTGTTGCAAGTCGTAGGTGTGACCGGCGTCGTCAAGCGCCTTCGCCGCCCGGCCGCAGGGATGCGCGATCGGCCCCGGCAGGCCGCCGAATGAGGTGCCGGAGGGGCAGACGTAGAGGACCACGGTTGAAACCGTATCGAATCTCACACCGCCGGCAGCGCTTTGAACAGCGTGGCCACCGCGTGCTCGGCAGGCTTGGGCTGGCCGGCGTAGTCGAACAGGCCCTTGCCCAAAATCCCTTCGATCAGCTTGATGTGGCGGTCCTCGGCGAGGACTGAGCCGCCGTAGTAGGTGGGGTTGAGCGCGAAGTCGCGCAGCACCCACACGAGCATCCCGCTGAGCGCGGGGTTGGCCTCGTAGAGGCGGATGTGCTGGGTGAGCAGGCGCGTCTGGAAGGAGTAGCTGCCGGGGCGCCCGGGCCGGTTGAGCGCGTTGCCTTCGGCGCCGAACTCGCTGATGATCTGGACTTTGCCGGCGAACGTCGCGTTCATCGCGGCGAGGCGGCTGTCGATCAGCTTTCGCAGCTTGGCGGGCTTGTCGCGCAGGCCCTCGTACCAGCCGGAGTAGTCGGTCTCGGAGACGGCGTCGACGTCGCTGTATAGATGGCCGGCGCCGTGGCGCGGAGGGTGCTCGCCCCACACGTCCACGGCGACCATTCTGCCGGGATCGTAGGCGTGCAGCCACTGCGACATCGCTTCGACGTACTGCGCCTGCCCGCCGGGGTGGCCGTTACCGGCCATCTCATTGGTGAGGTTCCAGGCGATGATCGAGGGGTGCAGTTGGTCGGCCTGCACCGTGGTGCGCACATCTTCGCGCGCCCGTTCGGCCAGCTGCGGCGTGATGCCGGTCCAGTCGCCGGAGGGGTCGACGGGGCCGACGCCCTGCCACACCAGGATCCCGGCGGCGTCGAGGCGTTCGAGCATGGAGGCGGGCAGTGGGTGCTGGGTGCGGGCGGCGTTGGCGCCGATCGCCTGCAGCTCCTGGACGAGCGTGTCCTCTTCGGCGGGGCCGAGCGCGTCGCCGTGGCCGGGCGCTTCGAACTGGATCGAGGCGCCGTGCAGCTCGAGCGGCTGCCCGTTGAGGTACATCTTGCCCCCGCCCCAGGTGAGCTGGCGCAGGCCGACGTGCGCGCTGTAGCTGCTCTCGCCCGGGATGTCGAGCGTCAATTCGTAGAGGTTGGGGCTGCCCGGCGCCCACAGCGCCGGCGCCGGCACCGTCACGGTGGCGGTCATCGTGACTGCCTGTTCGGCGCCGACGAGCTGCGGGGTGAAGGTCAGGGGGATCGTCTGCCCGGGGCGGCTGAGCGTGCCTTCGGGGACGAGCATGCGAGTCGGGCCGTTGTTGTGCACCACCACGCCCAGCTGCACGGTTGCCTGTGTCGCCGTGGGCGCATCGGGCGTGAGCGTCGTCTGGATCGTGGGGTCGGAGAGTTCGCTGGCGGTGAGCTCGCGCATGCTGACCGCGCCGTCGAGGCCGCCGAAGTTGAACCACGCGCGGTTGAAGCCTTCGTCGGTTTGCAGCAGCGGGTCGTGCCAGTCCACGCGCACTACCAGCGTGTGCGTGCCGGCGGCCAGCGCGTCGCGGAATTCGAAGGGCAGGTAGAAGCCCACGTGGGAGTCGAGTGGGCGGCCGTCGATCCACACTTCGACGAGATAGTTGGCGGACGCGAATTCCAGCGCATAGGTGCCCGCGGTGGCCGCGGTGAGCGTGGTGCGGTACCACGCGACCGAGCCTTCGAAGTCGGGGACCGCCCGCCTGCCTTTGATCGGGGCGGGGTTGACCACGTCGGGGACGCTCACCGACGCGCCTCCGAAGTCGCCGGTGGGCCATCCCCGCAGTTGCCCGACGTCTTCGGGGTCGCGGCGCAGCGTCCAGTCGCTGAGCGCCACGCGCCCGCCGGGGCCTTCGCCGAGTTCGACCTGGCTGGCGTGGCCGTTGCGCTGGGTCTGGCCGGCGTGGCCATGCGGGCCGTCGAGGCCGGCGCTGCTGGTAGGCGCGGCGATCGCCAGCGCCAGCAGCGCGGCGAGACCTACGATCGCTCTCTTGCCGGGGACGCCTTTGGACACGTGCCGTCCATTGTGACGGTCGCGCCTGCGCGATCCGCAGGTTAGGTTGCGGTCCGCACTGCCAGCATCCCCTCCAGCAGGAGTCGCGCTCCGCCCTTGGCGAGCGGTTCGTTGAGGTTGCCGCACTTGGGCGACTGCACGCACGAGGGGCAGCCGGCGCGGCAGGGGCACTCGGCGATCAGGCGGTGGGCGTCGCGGCAGAGCTCCTCGAAGCGTAGGAAGGCGGCCCGGGTGAGCCCGACGCCGCCGGGGTGACCGTCGTAGATGAAGATCGTCGGCAGCCCGGTCTGGGGATGGAGATTAGTCGAGAGCCCGCCGATGTCCCAGCGGTCGCACATCGCGATCAGCGGTAGTACCGCGATCTGGGCGTGCTCGGCGGCGTGCAGTGCGCCGAGTACCGTCTCCTGCGCCGCGTCGTCGTCGATGCCAACCGTTGCCCCGCCCTCGGGCACGCAGGCGGCGAGCGCATCGGGGTCGAGCTCGAACCAGAGCGCCTGCGTGGAGAAGCTGGTTTCGGGCAGATCGAGCGGGACGAGGTCGATCTGAGCGTGGTCGAGGAGGCGGCGGCGCTGGTAGGCGAGCACGGTATCGGTGACCGAGACCTCGCCGAAGTAGAGCGAGACCCCGAGCACGTCGCGGCGGTCGAGCACGCTCTCGATCGTCGTGGAGGTGTCGCGCTTGGGCTGCGTGTACCAGCCGCCGTCGAACGGCGCCACCAGCGCCCGGCGGCGCTCCAGGTCGAGCTCGCACACTTCGTAGGAGCGCCCCAGGTGCAGGTAGATCGCGCCCTGGTGGACGGTCGAGAACGCGCGCGCGGCCTCGGTCGTGCCGAGCAGCTCCCCGGAGGTGGTGTCGACGATCGCGAAGCTGTCGAGCGAGGCCGAGCGCAGCGAGACCGCCGCGGCGGGGTAGTCGGCGGAGTTGCGGGGAACGTAGGCGGCGGGCGGGTGGGCAGCAGCTTTTCGTCGCAGCTGACCACGACCGAGCAGGATCTCCGCGTAGGCCTCCCAGCGGGGCCCGAGGATCTCTGCGTCGGAACTCGACAGCGGGCCCTCGAAGGCCGCACACAGCAGGTGGGCGAGGTGTATCTGGGGGTTCTCGTGGTCGAGGATCGCGGACTCGACGGGCCGCTCCAGGAACTCATCGGGGTGGCGGCAAAAGAACTGGTCCAGAGCGTCCTCGCCGGCGATATACACCGCCAGCCCCCGCCCGCGGCGCCCGGCGCGCCCCCACATCTGGCGCAGCGAGGCGACGGTGCCGGGGAAGGTGACGACGACTGCGGCGTCGAGCTCGCCGATGTCGATCCCCAGCTCCAGCGCGTCGGTGGTGATCACGGCGCGCAGCTCGCCCCGCATCAGGCGGCCCTCCAGATCGCGCCGCTGCTGGGGGGTATAGCCGGCACGGTAGGGGACCACGAGGTCGGCCAGGCTCTCCGCGTCCACGCGCGACTCGCCGCGTTCACCCGGCAGGTCTGCGTTGCGCTCGAGCGCTTCCCGCACCAGCCGGGAAAGCAGCTCGACGCCCTTGCGCGACTTCATGAAGCAGATCACGCGCGCGCCATCGCCAACCAGCCGCGAAAGCAGCTCGGCGGCCTCGCCGAGCGAGGAGCGGCGCGCGCCGAGCGAAGCGTCGGTGAGCGGGGGATTCCAGATCGCGATCTGCCGCTGCGGCGAAGGAGCGCCGTCCTCGTCGATCAGCCCGACCCCCTCCAGGCCGGTGAGCCGCTCGGCCAGCTCGTGCGGGTTGGCGATCGTGGCGGAGGCGAGCAGGAAGCGCGGGGCGGTGCCGTAGGCGGCGGCGACGCGACGCAGGCGGCGCATCACGTTGGCGACGTGGGAGCCGAACACGCCGCGGTAGACGTGAGCCTCGTCGATCACGACGACGGCGAGGTTGGCGAAGAAGTTGGCCCACGATTCGTGGTGGGGGAGGATCCCGAGGTGGAGCATGTCGGGATTGGTGAGCACGATCCCCGCGCGGCGGCGGATCTGTGTGCGGGCCTCGCGGGGCGTGTCACCGTCGTAGATCGCAGGCCGCAGGCGGTCGCCGAGGCCGAAGCTGGCGAGCGCGCGCGCCTGGTCTTGCGCGAGCGCCTTCGTGGGATAGAGGTAGAGCGCGCGCGCGTGGGCATCGCGACAGAGAATCTCCAGCGTGGGCAGGTTGAAGCACAGCGACTTGCCCGAGGCAGTCCCGGTCGTGACGATCGACGGCCCCTCCCAGGCAGCCTCGAGCGCCCGCGCCTGATGGGAGTAGAGCTGCTCGATCCCCGCGCGCCGCAGCGCCGCGAGCACGTCGGGGTGAAGATCGGCCGGTGGGTCCACCAACGTGGAGGCGGTCGGCCCTTCGGAGGCTCCGCGGACGAGTCGCCCATCGGCGCGCCCGTCCTCCAATAGGGCGCTCCAAGGCTCGATCGTGCGCTCTATCGCCACCGCTTGCGATAGTAGGGGGGATGTCGGTGCACGGAGCCATCGTAGACGCCGAACGCTGGGCGAAAACCCGCACGTTCCACCATTCGCGCTACGCGGCGCAGCGGATCGCGTCCGAGCGCCGCCAGCGCGTGTCGGTGTGCGTGCCCGCACGCGAATGCGCGGCGACCGTCGGGGAGGTCGTGGGCGTGCTGAAGGGGCTGCGCGACGCGGGCGCGATCGATCAGGTCGTGGTCGTCGACGCGGCCTCCGCCGACGGCACCGCGGAGCTGGCCGAGGAGGCCGGGGCGCTCGTATTGCAGGAGGCTGAGCTGATGCCGGAGTATGGGCCGGTGCTGGGCAAGGGCGACGCGATGTGGCGCGCGCTGCCGTCGCTGGAGGGTGATGTGGTGTGCTTCGTTGACGCCGACACGGAGGAATTCGGCGCGCACTTCGTCACCGGGCTGCTCGGCCCGCTGGTGTGTGAGCCGGAGGCGTCGGAGGTGTCGTTCGTGAAGGCCTTCTATCGCCGGCCACTGGACGCCGGCGGTGAGCGCGGCGAGGAGGAGGGGGGCGGTGGGCGCGTCAACAATCTGACGGCGCGCCCGGCGCTCGCCATGTTCTACCCGCAGCTCGCCGAGGTGCGCCAACCGCTCGCGGGCGAGGTCGCGGCGCGCCGCGAGCTGCTGGAGCAGCTGCCGTTCGTGACCGGCTACGGCGTGGAGATCGGGATGCTGATCGATGTCTGGGCGAAGGTCGGCCTGGAGGGGATCGCACAGGTCGACCTCGACGAGCACCGCCACGCCCATCAACCGCTGTCGGCGCTCGCGCCGATGGCGCGGGCGGTGATGGCGACGATCGCCCATCGCCTCGAAGGGGACGAGCTGCTGGAGGGGTGGCCCGAACGCTTCCAGGCTGAGGACGACCCCGAGCTCGACCCGGATGCCGACTGGGAACGGATCGAAAAGCTGGACCCCACGCCGGTCGCGCGCCCGCCGCTGCGGAGCGTGCGCGCTCGATGAGCGCGCGCTGCCTGTACCTCGACCTCGACGGCACGCTGCTGGGCAAGGGCGCGTCGCTGCTGCACGACGGCGAGGGGGCCGTGGCGATCGACGGCGTCAGGGCGGTGCAGGCGTGCCTGCGCGCGGACGTGGAGGTGGTGCTGATGTCGGGCCGGCGCAAGGCGCAGCTGGCGGAGGATGCGCGGCTGCTGGGCGGGACCTCGTATATCTACGAGGCGGGGGCGTGCGTGGTGCTCGACGGCGAGGAGCACTGGTTGACAGGCAACATGCAGCCCGGCGAGGAGACGATCGCCCAACAGATCGAGCGCTCGGGGGCGCCGGCGCTGCTGCTGGAGCACTACGGGGAGCGTCTGGAGCACCACGACCCGTGGCACACCGAACGCGAAGTGTCACATCTCTTCCGCGGCCACGTGGACGCGGAGGAGGCCGACGGGGTGCTGGCGGAGCATGGGTACAAGGAGTTGCGGCTGGTGGACAACGGTGCGGTGAGCACGCGCTCGGCGAGGCAGGCGGGCCTGGAGCAGGTGCGCGGCTACCACCTCGTGCCGGCGGGCGTCTCGAAGGCGGGGGCGGTGGTGTTCCATCAACGCGTGCGCGGGTACGCGCGCGAGGAGACCTTCGCGGTGGGGGACTCGCGCGAGGACATGGCGTGCGCACGGCACGTGCAGACCTTCTGGCTGGTGGCGAACGCACACCTGCGCGACCCGACGATCGGGGAGACGATCGGGCAATACGCGAACGTGCGCGTGTGCGAAGCGGCGAATGGAGCGGGCGTCTATGAGGCGGTCCTCAGCACGCTGATGGTGGGATAGGGAGATCGTCCATGCGAGCGGCTGGCCGGTAAGGAGAGTCGCCTGTGCGCGCGGCTGGTGGGTAGGGGAGATCGTCCGCGCGAGTGGCTGTCTCGCCACGCGCATGGGGGCGGGGCATCCCTGCCCCGCCACGGTCGGGCTATGCGCTGGACAGCCGCCGCCACAGCCGTCGCCAGAACCCCGGCTGCGGTCGCCGCCGCCACAGTGCCGGCGGGGGCACGGTGGCGCGCACCAGCGCGACCCACTCCTGGAGCGGCAACTCCCCGGAGATCAGGCGGCCGAGGGCGCTCATGACCGGCGCCTGCCCGCCCCCGCGTTCCAGCGCCCGCGCGAGCAGCGGCACCGACTCGAGCGCCTCCACCGCCTGGCCGATGCGGGCGGGGATCTCCGCGGCCGGCACGCCCGCCGCGAGCAGCTCGCCCGCGCGGCGGTTGCGGCTCTCGGGAGCGAGCGCGGTTGCCACCAGGTCGCCGGTGCCAGCGAGGCCGATCATCGACTCCGGCCGTGCCCCCAGGGTCTCCGCGTAGCGCCACACCTCGGCGAAGATGTGGCCCGCCGCGGCCCCGGCGGCGTTGAGGCCCTGCGCTTCGGTGGCCCCCGCGGCGAGCGCCGCGGCGTTCTTGGCGGCGCCCGCGAGCTCCACCCCGAGCGGGTCGTTGGAGCGCTCGCACACCACGCCCGCGCGCGTGAAGACCTGCGCGAGCCGGTGCGCGAGCTCCTCGTCGTGTGCGGCGGCCACCAGCCCCGCGCCGGCGTGCACCATCTCCTGCGCGTGCGCCGGTCCCCCGAGGCACGCCACGCGCCCGGCTCCGAACGCCGCCTCGAGGAGGCTGGTCGGCGGTGAGCCATCCGGGGGGACGAGGCCCTTGGCGACCGACACGACCGCCGTGCGCCGCCCCAAGCCGGCCTCGCGCAGTCCCGCCACGATCGGCCCGAGCTCCTGCGAGGGCACCGCCAGGAACACGTAGTCGGCGCGCGCGAGACCGGCGGTGGAGGGCTCGATGCGCAGCTGCGCGGGCAGCTCCACGCCCGGCAGGTAGGTGCGGTTCTCGCGCTGCTCCTCCAGCACCCCCGCCTGCTCGGCGGTGCGGGTCTGCAGCGTCGTGCGCAGGCCGCCCCGTGCCAGCAGCACCGCGAGCGCGGTGCCGAACGAGCCGGCCCCGATCACCGTCGCCCGCTTTGCCCCCGGCGTCGGCAGCGAGCGCGCGCGGGGAGAGCGTGCGGCGGCAGCCTCCGTCCCTGGCGCCGGCCCCGGCGTGGGGGTAGGCTCATTCATCGGTGAGCGAGCCTATTGCAAACGCTCTGGGGCGATCGGGGGCCCGCATGACGGCGGCGGTCGCCGGCGTCCCCGAATGGCACGATTGGACCGGCGAGTGGAGCGGAGCGTGACGGCGAATGCGGCCGGCGTCGCGGAGTGGCGCAACTGGGCCGGCGACGAGCGCTGCACCCCCGCGGCGATCGAGCGGCCCGCCTCGATCGCCGAGGTCGCCGCCGCGCTGGAGCGTGCGGCCGCGCACGACCAGCGCGTGCGGGTCGCCGGCGCGGGGCACTCCTTCAGCGACATCGCGCTCACCGACGGGCGTCTGCTGCGGCTCGACCGCATGAGCCGGCTGCTGGACGTCGATCGCGCGAGCGGTCTGGTGCGCGTGCAGGGTGGCATCACGATCCACGCCCTCAACGCGCGTCTCGCCGCGATCGGATTGGCGCTCGAGAACCTCGGCGACATCGACGTGCAGAGCATCGCCGGCGCGATCTCGACCGCCACGCACGGCACCGGCGCGCGCTTGCGCAACATTCCCTCACAGGTGGTGGCGCTCACGTTGGTGCTCGCCGACGGCTCGACACTGGACTGCTCCGAACAGGACGATCCCGAGCTGCTGCGCGCCGCGCGGGTAGGACTGGGAGCGCTCGGCGTGGTGGCGGAGGTGACGCTGCGCTGCGTGCCGGCGTTCCGCCTGCGCGGCCTCGATGCACCCGCCCCGCTGGAGCAGACGCTCGAGCGCTTCGAGGAGCTGGCGCTCGCCAACGACCATTTCGAATTCTACGTCTTCCCCCACGCCCGCAACGCGCTGACGCGCATCAACAACCGCACCGAGGAGCCGGCGCGTCCGCGCGGCAAAGTGAGCGCCTACGCCAACGACGTGCTGCTCACCAACCACGCCTTCGGGCTCTGCTGCCGCCTCGGCCGGCGGATGCCCGCCCAGATTCCCCGCATCAACCGGCTCCTCACGCGCCTCGCGGGCGCCAGCCGCCGCGTGGACCGCTCCGATCGGATTTTCGCCAGCCCCCGGTTGGTGCGCTTCACCGAGATGGAGTACGCGCTCCCGCGTGGGCACACGGTGGAGGCGGTGCGCCGCGTGCTCGAGTTGGTGGAGGGCGGGCCGCTGGATGGCGGGTCGGGCGGCCTGGGTCATCCGCGTAGTGCGGGCGGTGGGGGTCGGAAGGCTGGGGCGCGGCCCCCCTTCGCCGTGCCGTTCCCGATCGAGGTGCGCACCGTAGCCGCCGACGACGCGCTGCTTTCGACTGCCACCGGGCGCGACAGCGGGTATGTCGCGGTGCACATGTTCGAGGGGATGGCGTGGCAGCCCTACTTCCGCGCCGTCGAGGCGATCATGGACGAGCTCGGCGGCCGGCCCCACTGGGGCAAGCGCCACTTCCAGACCGCCGCCACGCTGCGTGAGCGCTACCCCGAGTGGGAGCGCTTCCAGGCGGTGCGCCGGTGGCTGGATCCCGAAGGGCGCTTCGCCAACGACTACACCAATCGTGTGCTCGGGCCTCTCGATGAGTGACGCACTCGACCGCCTCGAACGGGCGACCGCCGCACTCGATCCCCCGTTCGCGGTCGTCGACCTCGACGCCTTCTGGGCCAACGCCGCCGACATGGAACGCCGCGCGGCTCCCAAGCCGATCCGCCTGGCGAGCAAGTCGGTGCGCTGCCGTGCGCTACAGGAGCGAGTGCTCGCGCGGCCCGGCTTTCATGGGACGCTTGCCTACACCCTGCCCGAGGCGCTGTGGCTCGCCGAGCAGGGGTTCGAGGACATACTCGTCGCCTACCCGACTGCCGATCGGGGAGCGCTGCGCGAGCTTGCGCGGCTCTCCGCCGAGCGGCCCGAGGCGCGCGTTTCGATCATGGTCGATTCGCTCGCGCAGCTTGACCTGCTCGACGCCGCCCTTATCGCTGCCCCCGCCTCCTCCTCATCCTCCGGTATCTCCCGCTCCTGCGGCGGCGGGCCCGCGGGGCACCCCGTGCGCGTCTGCCTGGAGCTCGACGCAGGACTGTGGTTGCTGGACGGGCGCGTGCGCATCGGCGCCAAACGCTCTCCCGTGCACAGTCCCGCGCAGGCCGCCGCGCTCGCCCGCGCGATCGTCGCCCGCGAAGGTGTCGAGCTCGTCGGGATGATGGCCTACGAGGCCCAGATCGCCGGGCTCGGCGACGCGCCGAGCGGCCCGGGCCTCGCGCCCCAGCTCCGGGCCGCCGCGGTGCGCCTCTTGCAGATCCTCTCTGCCCGCGAGCTCGCCGCGCGCCGTGGCGCCGCGGTGGCGGCCGTGCGCGCCGTCGCTCCGCTGGAGCTCGTCAACGGTGGTGGCACCGGCAGCCTCCAGGGCACCGCGAGCGAGGACGCCGTCACCGAGCTAGCCGCCGGCTCGGGTCTATACGGGCCGGGGCTGTTCGATGCTTACCGCGCCTTCACCCCCCGACCCGCCGCGCTGTTTGCGCTGCCCGTCGTGCGCCGCCCGGGCCCCGGCGTGGCCACCGCGCTCGGTGGCGGCTACCTCGCCTCCGGCCCCGCCAACCGGGCGCGCCTGCCCCGACCCTACCTGCCCGCCGGTTTGCGCCTCGATCGCCAGGAGGGCGCCGGAGAGGTACAGACCCCGCTGCTCGGCGCGCCTGTGGATGAGCTCGCGGTCGGCGATCGCGTCTGGATGCGCCACGCCAAGGCGGGCGAGCTATGCGAGCGCTTCTCGCGCTTGCACTTGATCGAGGGCGATCGCGTCGTCGAGGAGGTCCCCACCTACAGGGGTGAGGGGCAGTGCTTTTTGTGAGCTACGCTGCTTCCGTTTCCCGGTCCTGCCGGAATCGGGACTCCCAGCCGCCGGCCAAGGACTACGCTGGGACGAGCGCCCCCGGATCGGCTGCGCGTTGGTTGATCTCTGCGCCCTGGATGATCATTGGGAAGCCCTCCGTACCGAGCGGCGCGATTTGCAGGCTGCAGTAACGGTCGATCTGCGTGACGATGAGGGCCACCTTCTGGTACAGCTCTCCAATGCTCCCGCCGGTCAGCACGATGTCGATCTCGATGGACGGCGTCTCGAAGTTGGCGCTTGCGGAGGCACCGTCCGTGATTTCGAGCGCGTACTGCTCAAGGACACGCTCGACCTCCATGGTTGCGTCTTCTAGGTCAGCTCGGGTGACAGACCTTGCTGGCGCTAGGCGGAGAATCGCCTCCATCTCGATCGTCTGGCCGACCTGAGGTGCCGTTGCCATCGTTCTTCCTAGGATACCTACGCGTTCAAGCCGCGGCGCTTGAGAGCTGAAAGCTTGTTGTCGTATGTCCGCGATCCGCTGGGTGTCGAGGGGATCGGCACCATGCTGTCATCGTTTGGTGGCCAGCACTTGACGTGGTTGTTGCCGGCTCGTTCGCACCACCAGCCCTGCTCCCAGCACATTCGGACGAGCTTGTCCATGTCTCTGTTTGTCTGTTTCGGACGCTTGGCATCGGGATTCGCAACACGCTTCGGGTGCATGAGCGTGACCCTAAAGGATTACTCGAGGTATGCCAACGTTTTGGGCGGAATTCGTCTCACAGTCTCAACCAGAGGCAGAGATATTGGGGCCGTCGGTCCTACACCAGCACCGCCAGCTTCTCGCCCGCACTGCGCAGCGCCCGCGTGTCTTGCGCCTGGAGGATGACTTGCAGGTCGAGGATCCGCGCGTCGAAGAGGCTCAAGTCGTTCTCGGCGGTTACCGCATAGGCCGGCACTCCCGCCTGACGCGCGCGCGTGGCGATCTCGAAGGTCGCGCTGCCCAGTAGCGTGCGCTCGTCAAGGCGCTCCGCGCCGACCACGATCGCCCGCGCGGCGCGCATCCGGGCGTCGAAGTCCTCTGGCACGGTGGGTTCGATCGGGCACAGATCGACCCCCAGCGAGGGGTCTCCCGTCTGCAATCCCCGCCCGATCGCCGCCCCCGCACGTTGGGCGCTCAGCCCTTCGCCGAAGGGCTCCACTGCGATGAGCACGGTGCGCGGGATCATTGTCCGGCATCCTTACAGGCAATGGCTGAGGAGAAGGAGCACGTCACAATCGAGGCGGCCGGGCAGGAGCTGCGGGTCTCCAGCCCCTCCAAGCTCTACTTCCCCGAGCCCGGCTTCACCAAGCTCGACCTGGTCGGGTACTACGTCGAGTGCGCCGAGGCCGTGCTTGTGCACCTGCGCGAGCGCCCCACCGTGATGAAGCGCTGGGTGGATGGGGTGCAGGGCAAGCCGTTCTTTCAGAAGCGCGTCCCCGACCACGCGCCCGAGTGGCTGCAAACCACGATCGTCGAGTTCCCCAGCGGGCGCACCGCCCGCGAGCTGGTGGTCAACGACGCCGCCCACCTCGTCTGGGGAGCCAACCTCGGCGTGATCGACTGGAACCCATGGGCGGTGCGCCGCG
>CAYNGQ010000095.1:0-7167 GCA_964396735.1 uncultured Solirubrobacteraceae bacterium
CGCCGCGTCCCGCGCGACCCACCAGACAAGGAGCCCACCGAGATGGCCGCCACCGCCGAGCCCGTACTCAAGCCGGACTTCGCAGCCAAGCGCAAGCACTTCCTGTTCACCGACGAGCACGAACAGCTGCGCGAGTCGATCCGCAACTTCGCGATCAAAGAGCTGGCGCCGCACGCGGAGGAATGGGAGGAGACGACGTTCCCCGACTCGGTGTTGGCGCGCATGGGCGAACTGGGCTTCCTCGGCCTCGACAAGCCCGAGGAGTGGGGCGGCCAGGGCGGGGACTACTACAGCGCGCTGGTGCTCGCCGAGGAGATCGGCCACGCCAACAGCGGCGGCCTGGCGATGGGGGTGGCAGTGCAGACCGACATGGCGATGCCCCCGATCCTCGCGTTCGGCACCGACGCACAGAAGCGCGAATGGGCCGAACCGGCGATCAAGGGGCAGAAGATCCTCTGCCTGGGGATCACCGAGCCCGACGCCGGCAGCGACGTGAAAGGGATCAAGACGCGCGCCGTGAAAGATGGCGACGAATACGTGATCAACGGCTCGAAGACCTACATCACCAACGGCCACCGCGCGCACGTGATCGTGCTCGTCACCAAGACCGACGCCGACGCCGGGTATGACGGCTTCACGCTGTTCCTCGTGCCGATGGACTCGCCGGGGGTGATCCGCGAGAAGAAGCTGGAGAAGATGGGGATGCACGCCTCCGACACGGCGCTGTTGGCCTTCCAGGACGTGCGCGTGCCCGAGTCGGCCGTGCTCGGCCAGGTCGGTCGCGGCTTTTACCACATCATGTGGGAGCTCCAGGGCGAGCGCCTGATCGGCGCCGCCGGCTGTGTGGCGGGCGCGCAGCGCTGCTTCGAGCGCACGCTTGAGTACGCCAAAGAGCGCACCGCGTTCGGCCGAGCGATCGGCAACTTCCAGGTGATCCGCCACAAGTTCGCGGAGATGGCCACGAAGATCGAGACGGCCCGCCAGATGGTGTACATGACCGCCTGGCGCCACACCAACGGCGACTACCCCGTGCGCGAGATCTCGATGGCGAAGCTGTACGCCTCGCGGATCGCCTGCGAGGTGGCGGACGAGTGCCTGCAGATCCACGGCGGCGCCGGCTACATGCGCGAGTACGGGATCGAGCGGGCGTGGCGCGACCTACGCCTCAACCGCATCGGCGCGGGCACGGATGAGGTCATGCTCGAGGTTATCGGGCGGTCGTACGGTCTTTGATCTGATGGCAGGGCCGCATGCGGCCCTGCTCCGGACGGCGCATGCGCCGTCCGGCCGATCGGTGCATGCACCGATCGGAACTGCCCAATCGACTTGCACATGACCCCACCCACGCCCCCATTCAACGACGAGCACGAGGAGTTGCGCGAGTCGATCCGGCGCTTCGTCGAGCGCGAGTTGGCGCCCCACGCGCAGGAATGGGAGCGGGATGAATGGTTTCCCGACGAGGTCTTCCCGAAGCTCGCCGCGCACGGCTTCCTCGGCCTCAAGTACCCGGAGGAGTACGGCGGGCAAGGCGGCGACTACCTGCACGACGCGATCCTGATCGAGGAGCTCACGCGCACCGGCTCGGGCGGCACCGCGGCGGGGATCGGGGCGCACGTCAACATCGCCACGCCCCCGATCTGGAAGTTCGGCACCGAGGAGCAGCGCCAGCGCTATCTCGTGCCCGCGATCCGCGGCGAGAAGATCGGGGCGCTCGCGATCACCGAGCCCGGCGCCGGCTCGGACGTGGCCGCGCTGCGCACGCTTGCCACGCCCGTTGACGGCGGGTGGGTGGTCAACGGCGAGAAGACCTACATCACCAACGGTGTGCGCGCACACTTCCTCGTCACCGCGGTGAAGACCACCGCGGAGGGTGGCCACCATGGGATCTCGTTCCTGATCGTCGAGCGCGGCGAGGGCGTTCGCTCCGCGAAGCTCAAGAAGCTCGGCTGGGCCGCCTCGGACACCGCGACGATCGCGTTCGAGGACGTGTTCGTGCCCACCGACAACCTGCTGGGCCCCGAGCACGAGGGCTTCAAGCTGATCATGGCCAACTTCCAGTGGGAGCGCTTGGCGATGGCGCTGGGGGCGTGCGCCGCGATGGGCCTCGCGTGGGAGCGCACCGCGCAGTTCGCGCGCGAGCGCACCGTCTTCGGGCGGCCGCTGTCAGGGCACCAGGTGACCCGCCACAAGCTCGCCGAGCTGGCCACCTCGGTGTATACCTGCCGCTGCGTCACCTACGACGCGCTGCGCCGCTTCATGGCCGGCGAAGAGCCGCTGAAGGAGGTCTCGATGGCGAAGCTGCTCACCCAGCGCGCCTCCTACGAGCTGATGGACGCCTGCCTGCAGATCCACGGCGGCGCCGGGTACATGCGCGAGCAGTGGGTCGAGCGCGCCGCCCGCGACGCCCGCCTCGGGCCGATCGGCGGCGGCTCGGATGAGATCATGCGAGAGATCCTCGGGCGCGTGCTGGCGTTGTAAGCAGTAGAGGTGTCCAAACCTCCGCCCATCGCTCAGGCGGGGTCGCCCTCCGGCCGATGCCACGGACGTGGCACGCCTGCCCATCACGTCGCTGCCTGCCCGCGCGGCCTGCCTGTGCGCGGTCGCGGCTGTGGCGATGCTGCCGGCTTCCGCCGCTGCGGCCTCCTGTGCCAACGCCAACCTGACGCCCACCTCCGGCAACGTCGAACAGGTGCGCGCCGCGGTGCTGTGCCTGATCAATCAGGAACGCGAACACCACGGGGATGGCGCGCTCGTGCCCAACGCGAAGCTCACGCGCGCCGCGCAGGCGCACAGCCGCGACATGGCCGAACAGGACTACTTCTCCCACACCGCCCCCGGCGGCTCCACGCCGCTCGACCGGATGCGCGCCAGCGGCTACCTCCCCAATTCGCAGGACGGCTATGTGGTCGGCGAGAACATCGCGTGGGGCACGATGTGGCTGGCCACGCCGCAGTCGATCGTCAATGCTTGGATGGCCTCCCCCGGGCACCGCGCCAACATCCTCGACGGCGCCTTCCGCGAAACCGGGGTCGGGGTCGAGCCGCGGCCGCCCGCCGCGCTCGCCGAAGGGCAGCCCGGGGCGCTCTACACCCAGGACTTCGGCACGATCATCCCCGCCGGGCATTCCTCGCGTCGCACGGAGGACCCCTCAGCCGGCGGACGCTCCGCGCAAAGCTCCAACCACCAACGCTCCCACCGCTCCCCTGAGCACTCGGGACGGATAACCTCCGGCCCCCCGCAAAAAGGCGAAAGGAGCAACACACACCATGGGAGTTCTCGACGGCAAAGCCGCCATCGTCACAGGGTCCGCGCGCGGCATCGGGCGCGCCACCGCAGAGCTGCTCGCCGCAAACGGCGCGCAGGTGCTCATCAACGATCTCGACGGCGACGTCGCAAGGCAGGCCGCTGAGGAGATCGCGGGCGAGACGGCGGTGTTCGCCGGCGACCTCACCAAGCCCGGCGTGCCCGACCAGCTCGTGCAGAGCGCCGTCGACGCGTTCGGCAAGATCGACATCGTCGTCAACAACGCCGGCTACACGATCGACGCGCCGATCCACAAGATGTCCGACGAGCAGTACCAGGCGATGCTCGACATCCACCTCGTCGCGCCCTTCCGCATCATCCGCGCCGCCGCGCCGCACCTGCGCGAGCCCGCTAAGAAGGAGCGCGAGGAGGGCAAGGAGGTGTTCCGCAAGATCGTCAACATCTCATCGATCTCCGGCACGATGGGCAACGCCGGGCAGGCCAACTACTCCTCCGCAAAGGCTGGCATCACCGGCCTCACCAAGACGCTGGCGAAGGAGTGGGGCCAGTTCAAGGTCAACGTCAACGCCGTCGCGTTCGGCTTCATCGACACGCGCCTGACGGCCGCCAAGGTCGAGGACAACACGATGGAGATCGGCGGCGAGAAGGTGCAGCTCGGGATCCCCGAGCAGATGCGCCAGATGGCCTCGATGCTGATCCCGCTCGGGCGCCCCGGCACCCCGGAGGAGGCGGCGGGAGGCATCTTCTTCCTCTGCTCGCCGTGGTCCAACTACGTGCACGGCCAGATCCTCAACGTCACCGGCGGGCAGTTCGTGGGGATGACGAGCTGATCAGCCGCGCCAGTCTGAGCAGTGCCGAGGAGCCCGGGCGACCGGGCTCCTTCCGGTTAAGCGGCGGGCGCGCACGCCCGAGGAGTTACTCGGCGGCGGGCGGGAACCCGCCCGACTGGAACCCGGGGAGCTGCGGCTCCTCGGGCGGCGTCGCGCCCGCGTGCGCTTTGAGCAGGTCGAAGTACAGCACCGCGGCGGCAAGCGAGGAGATCGGCGTGATCAGAATGCCGATGACCACAGTAACCACGATGCCGACCGCGAAGCTGATCGCGGCGGCGCCCACCTCGATCGCCCCGGCGACGATCACCAGGAGGATCACCAGCAGCAGGATCACCGCGAACACATTCCAGCCGTTGCCACGTACCAGCTCGCGGCTGCGCCCGAGCGCGCGCAGGCCGCCGGGCCGCTCGAGCACGACGACCGGTGCGGCCACCGCCCAGATGGTGATGAGGATCAGGCCAGGGACGATGATCAGGACGAAGCCGATCAGGATGCCGATGCCGGCGACGATCCCCACCAGGATCAGCTGGCCGAGCACCGGCGCGACCGCGCGCAGCAGCTGGCCGGCGCTCGCGTCGCGTTTGCCGTCCCGCACGTCGGCGACGAGCTCCGTAACCATGCCGGTGAACAGCGTGGCCGCCACCAGGCTGATCAGCGACCCGACCAGCGACAGGGCCGGCGAGGCGGTCGTCAGCACGACGCGCAGGATCCCGCTGATCGCGAACACCACGGCGGCCGCGGGCATCAACACCGGCGCCTGGTCGACGTAGATCTGAAACGTGCGGCGGATGATCTCGCCGACGTCGATCGAACCGGTATTCATGCGCTCCTCCTCATCGTGCTCCCGCGAGAGCTCCGGCCCTGCACCGAAGCTCGTGACCCGAGCCTGAGCCGCCGATCCCAGGGGTCGGCGGCTCCAGCCTCAGCTGACCTGGCCCACTGTACGGGACGCCCCCGACGCCTTGGCCGCGCGACGCTGCTCGCGCACGCGCCGCAGCGCGCCGCGGCGCCCGTGCTGCTCGAGGCCGGCGTACAGACGCTTGATCTCGACGAGCACCTCGTCGGCGACGGCCTGCTGCTGTGCGGCCGTGGGCTCCGCCACCTGCTCCCAGCGCAGCGCCTGCCCGTACTGCACGGTGATCGAGGGCAGCCGCAGGCGCTTCCAGTTGCGGATCCGCGAGGAGCCGTGAATCGCGATCGGCACCACCGGCGCGCCCGATTCGAGCGCCAGGCGCCCGATCCCGCGCTTGGCCTGCTCCGCGAGGCGGCCGTCGCGCGAGCGCCCCCCCTCGCAGTACATCGTGATCGCCCCCCCGCGCGCGAGGATCGCCTTGGCGGTGACGAACACCTCTTCGTCGCGCGCCCCGCGGCGCACCGGGAAGACGCCGCCGTGGGTGTAGATGAACTGCATCGGCCCTTTGAACAGCTGCGACTTGGCCATGAAGCGCACCTTGCGGCGGATGTAGCAGCCCATCAGGAAGTGGTCCATGAACGAGAAATGGTTGGGCGCGAGGATCACCGCGCCGCTGCCGGGCACGTTGTCGGTCGCGATCGCGCGCGTGCGCAGACCGGCGTACGCGTACAGCGAGGTCAGCAGCCGCGTCAGCTCGTAGCACCAGTCCGGTTCGCGCGTGCGCGCGCGCTCGTGGAAGCGGTCGAAGTGCTCCTTCGGCCGCGGGTCGCTGTAAACCTGCTCGCGCATCGGCGCCAGCTCGCTCATCTGCTCTTCACGCTCCCCTGCTCGCTCGGTCTCGGTCGGTCCGGCTTGGCTGTGCTGTCCCGAACTACCTCGCATTGGGAGCAAGGTTACGCCCGTCGCGGCAGCATCGCGGTCGCAGCCTTCACCGCAGCCAGTTCTCGTGTCTGAGCCCGGGGACGCGCTGGAAGTGCCGGGTGTTGCCGGTGATGAGCGTCGCCTCGTGTGCCAGCACCGTCGCCGCGATGCGCAGATCCGGGTCATCGAGGCGTTTGCCCTGGCGCTCCAATTCGCTGCGGATGCGCCCGTAGTGTCGGGCGACGTGGTCGTCGAACGCGAGCACGCGTGTGTCGGAGAGCAGGCTCATGGCGCGCTCGAAGAGATCGGGACGATCGACGCAGTGGGCGCCGTAGGCCAGCTCCCCGACCGTCACCGCGGTCGTCGCCTGCTCGGAGTAGGGCACCTCGCCGAGCCGTGCCACAAGGGACGGAGTGGGACGCGGGCGCATCAGGTCGCTGACGACGTCTGTGTCGAGGACGATCATCGCCGCGTCGTCACTCGGGCAGTCGTGGCGCCGGCCGCGAGCGCTGCGTGCGGCGACCGCGAACGGCATCGGCGAGCGACTCGGCGTAGCGCGGCTCGTCCGCGAACGCGCCGACCAGCGCCAGGAAGCCCGACCGCTTATCCTGCACGCCCGTCGCCTGCAGGTCGGCCACCGGCACCAGCGCCGCCATCGGCGTTCCATTGCGCTCCACCACGTAGCGCTCGCCCTGGTAGCGCACCGTGCCGAGCACGTCGGCGAAGCGCCGCTTGGCCTCCGCGACGCTGATATGGGTCACCTCGGAGTCTGACATGATGACATCATATCATCACGCCTGGTGTCGTGACTACCGCTTCTTCTTGCCGTGCGCCGTGCGCTTCCCGCCCTTCTTCCTCCCGCGCTTCTTCTTCTTGTGCGAGGCCTTCTTGGCCTTCGGGCAGCCGGTGACCGAGATCTTCGTGCTCTGATCGAGCACCATCCCGTTCTGCCCGACCATTTCCGTCGGCATGACCAGGCTCCCCTTGCAGAGGTTCCCGTTCGCCGTCAACGCCGGGTATTCCCGCTCCGGGAACGTCAATTCGAACTGGGAGAACGGGACATCGGGGACGGTGCTGAACGTCGCGCTCGTGATCCCCTGTTTGCTGATGAACGTTTCGCCGTGCACATCGACCTGGATCCCGTTTTCGCCGCTGAGGACCATGATCAGTTCCGGGTACTTCGCGCCACCGTGCGAGACGAAGTACGCCGGGCCCGTCAACGGGTTCGCGAGAATCGGCGTGAGCACCTTGACTTCCCCGACCCGCGAGGAGACCGGACAGTTCCCCGGGTCTTCCCCG
>CAYNGQ010000096.1:0-9419 GCA_964396735.1 uncultured Solirubrobacteraceae bacterium
ATCGGCGCCTACCTCGAGCCGAGCGGCCCGGGCGTGCGTGTGGACTCGGGCGTCGGCGCGGGCGGGGAAGTCTCGCCGATGTACGACCCGATGGTGGCGAAGCTGATCGTGTGGGACGCCGACCGCGCGCAGGCCACCCAGCGGATGCTGCGGGCGCTCGGCGAATACGAGATCGAGGGCCTGAAGACACTGATCCCCTTCCACAAGGCGCTGCTGGCGACCGAGCAGTGGGCCAGAGGCGAGACCTGCAGGGACCTGCTGGAGGACCGCGCCTGGCTGAAGACGCTGGCGTTCGAGAAGCCGTCGCAGGACCCTACGTCCGCCGCCGGCGAGCAGGAGCAGGAGTTGGTCGAGCAGTCTTACACGGTGGAGGTGTCGGGCAGGCGCTTCGACGTGAAGGTGGTCGGCCCCCCCTCCGGCGCGCACGGCCTCGCGGTGGACGGAGCGCTGAACGGGTCGGGCGCCACCGGTGGGCGCCGTCCCCCCCGCCGCGGGGAGCGGAAGTCGGCGGCGGCAGGGGGTCCGGACACCCTGCCCTCCCCCCTGCAGGGCAACATGTGGAAGGTGCTCGTCAAACAGGGCGACACCGTGCAGGAGGGTCAGCTGCTGTGCATCATCGAGGCGATGAAGATGGAGAACGAGATCACCGCCCACAAGGCGGGAGTCATCGCCGATCTGCCGATCACGGAGGGCGCCCCGATCGCTGCCGGCGCCCCAATCGCCACGATCAAGAGCGCCGAGTAGCCGAGTAGCGCCCGGCCGGCGCCGATCGGAGACACCGCGGGACGACCTGGCCCCGCCGATACGGCGCGTCGTGACGATCGTTTGACCCTCCCTCGGCGATCGGACAACGTTCGATCAGTCGGTTCCAGCATGCCGACGCACGCGAAACGTCCGCCCGCGGACCGATCCCCCATGCCGAGATGAGCACCACCGCCACAGACGCACCCCTCGCCGAAAGCCGCGGCGAGCCGGCCTGCCTGGTGTCGGTGGTGATCCCCTGCCTGAACGAGGCGGAGAACATCGAGCAGTGCGTCGCCACCGCGCGCGCCGCGATGGCGACGGCGGGGATCGCCGGCGAGGTGGTGGTCGCGGACAACGGCTCGGACGACGGCAGCGCCCCGCTGGCGAAGCAGGCGGGCGCACGGGTGATTCAGGAGCCGGTGCGCGGCTACGGCAGCGCCTACCTCGCCGGGTTCGGCGCCGCGCGCGGCACATACATCCTGATGGCCGACGCCGACCTCACCTACGACTTCAACGAGATCCCGCGCTTCCTCGCCGCGCTGGAAGCGGGAGCGGACATGGTGATCGGCGATCGGATGCAGAACATCCAGCCCGGGGCGATGCCGTGGCACCACCGCTACATCGGCAACCCGCTGCTCTCGCGCCTGCTCAACCTGCTCTTCCACACCGGCGTCAACGACGCCCACTGCGGGATGCGCGCGTTCCGCCGCGAGCACCTGGAGCGCCTGGATCTGCGCACCAACGGCATGGAGTTCGCTTCCGAGATGGTTGTACGCGCCGCGAAGGCGGGTCTGGAGATCGACCAGCTGCCGATCGAATATCGCCCGCGTGGGGGCGAGTCGAAGCTGTCGAGCTTCCGCGACGGCTGGCGGCACCTGCGCTACCTGATGATGCACTCGCCCAGGCACCTCTTCATCTTCCCGGGCACGGCGATGGCGGCGCTGGGAGGGCTGATCTGCGCGATGGTGCTGGCGCACGTCGACGTGTTCGGCCGCCGCTGGGAAGTGCACACGCTGATCGGAGGCTCGCTGCTGCTGATCGTCGGCACGCAGGTCGTCACGCTCGGGCTGTGCGCGCGCACGTACGGGATCTGCTTCATGGGCGAGCGCGACCCCTGGTTTGAGCGCATGTGGGCGCGCTACAGACTCGAGCACGGCCTGCTGCTCGGCGGTGCGATCGCCTCCTTGGGGCTGGCGATCCTCGTATGGATCGTGCTCGAGTGGGTGCGGCTCGGCTTCGGCAGCCTCTCCGAGGAGCGCCTGGCGATCGGCGCGGCGACGCTGATGGTGCTCGGCATCCAGGTGATCTTCGCCTCGTTCCTGCTCAGCATCATCGGGCTGCGACGCCGCTGATGAGGATCAAGGTGGCGCTCGCGGTGGGATTGGCGCTGATCGCGCTCGCGTTCGTGGTGACGCTCGCGCACGCGCCGCTCACGGTCGCGGGCAGAGGGGTGGCCACCGAACACACCCTGGTGAGCACCACCAAGCCGGCGGCGGCCTGCCAGGGGCGCGAAACGCTGCCGCGCGACACGACTGCGCTGCGCCTGAGCCTGACCGCGGCGCTCGGCCCACGGGTGACGGCGAAGGTGCTGTCGGGCTCGCGCGTGATCGCGCGCGGCGCGACCCCGCCCGGATGGTCGGACGCCTCAGTGACGGTCCCCGTGCAGCCGCTCTCGCACACCGTGGCGCCCGTGAAGGTGTGCTTCGCGATGGCGCAGATGAACGGGAAAATCGCGATGCGGGGAACGCGAACCAGCCCCGCCCTGGCGATACAGACCCCCGAAGGCCCGCTCGGGGGCAGGATGGGCATCGAATACCTGCGCCCGGGCAGCGACTCCTGGTGGTCGCGGGCGACCGCGGTAGCGCAGCGCCTCGGCCTTGGCCATGCGGCCAGCGGCGCCTGGAACGCCCTGCTCGTGATGGCGCTGGTGGCGTCGGTCGTCACGCTCTCCTCGTGGCTGGTCGTGAAGGAATTGCGATGAGCAAGCGCTCCGCCACGAGGACGTCGGCGCCCGTGAAGAACAGGCCGCGGCGCAGCGAGCCGCCCCCGGCGCCGGCCGTCGGCGCGAGGTCGTTCACGCGCGGCGCCCGCAATGCCCAGCGTCGCGCGGCGCGCAAACGGGCGCCCGGCGCGCCGCAGGGGCTTGGGCGGGCTGTGCGCAGCCAGCTGCGTCACTTGCCACGGGCGGCGTGGGTGTGCGCACTGGTGGCGTTCCTCAACGCAGCCTGCTGGTCGGTGATCTCGCCCCCGTTCGAGAACCCCGACGAACCCGCCCACTTCGCCTACGTGGAGCGCCTTGCCCAGACCGGAAAACTGCCCGCGTCGAGTGCCGAAAGCTTCCCATCCGCCGAGTACACGGTGCTGAACGACCTGCACTACTCGCAGGTGCGCTACCACTCCGAACAGGGCACGATCTCCTCGGGCGCCGAGCAGCGTCAGCTGGAACGCGACCTCGCCAAGCCACTCGCGCGCTCCGACGAAGAAGGCGCGACTGGAGTGTCCGCCTCCCAGCCGCCGTTGTACTACGCGCTCGAGACGATCCCCTACGGCCTGGCGTCGGTCGGGAACATGCTCGACCAGGTTGCACTGATGCGGCTGTTCTCCGCGCTGATGGGCGGCCTGACGGCGCTGTTTGCATTCCTGTTCGTGCGTGAGGCGCTGCCCGGGGCGCGGTGGGCGTGGACGGTCGGCGGGCTTGGCGTCGCGCTCGCGCCACTGCTCGGGCAGATGTCGGGCGCGGTCAACCCCGACGCGATGCTGTTCGCGGTATCGGCAGCGCTGTTCTATTGCCTGGCACGAGGATTTCGGCGCGGGATCACCCCGCGGCTGGCCGTCGCGATCGGCGCCGTGCTCGCCGTCGGCGTGACCACCAAGCTCAACTTCATCGGTCTGGTGCCCGGCGCGATCCTGGGCGTGCTCGTGCTGTGTGCCACCGAGGCTCGCAGGTCCAGGCGAAACGCCTATCGCTGCCTCGCGCTCGCGCTCGGCATCGGCGCCAGTCCGATCCTGCTGTACGGCATGGTCAACTTGCTCTCCGGCCACCCGGTGGGTGGGGCACTCTCCCCCCTCGTCGGGTTCAGCCGCAGGGGCGGGTCGATCCTCGACGAGATCAGCTACATCTGGCAGTTCTATCTCCCGCGGCTGCCGGGGATGAGCCACTACTTCCATGGCATTCTCACCACCCGGGCGTTCTGGTTCGACGGGCTGGTGGGGGAGTACGGTTGGCTCGATGCGACGTTTCCCAACTGGGTCTACAACGTCGCGCTCATTCCGGCGGGGCTGCTCGCCGTGCTCTTCGCCAGGGCGCTCATCATGTATCGCGGCGCGCTGGCCGGTCGTGCGCTCGAGCTCGCGGTCTACCTAGCATTGGGGTTGGGGCTGCTGATCCTGATCGGCGCCGACGACTACGTTCACAACATTCCCGGGGAGTACGACGAGCCCCGCTACCTGCTGCCGATGCTCGTGCTGTGGGGCGCCGCGCTGGCGTTGGCGGCGCGCGGCGCCGGGCGACGCTGGGGTCCGATCGCCGGCGTGGCGATCGTCAGCCTGGTGTTGGCGCACGACATCTTCAGCCAGCTGCTGGTGATCTCGCGCTACTACGGCTGAGGTATTGCGGTCGATGGTCTACGACCCGACGCGTCAGTGGGAGCGTTACGGCGCGCTCGATCCCTACTACGGGGTGCTGTCCGAGCCCGACTTCCACCGCTCCCGCCTCGACGAGGCAACACGGGAGCGCTTCTTCGAGAGCGGTCGCCGGCATGTCACCGAGTCGCTGGCGGCGATCGAATCGCTCGTGGGAGCCGACTTCGAGCGCCGCACAGCGCTCGACTTCGGCTGCGGCGTCGGGCGCCTGACGCTGCCCCTGGCGGAGCGCTGCGAGCGCGCGTACGGCGTCGACGTGTCGCCCTCGATGCTGCGCGAGGCCACGCGCAACGCCTCGCGCATGCGGCTGCACAACGTGGAGTGGGTGCCCGCCGAGCGGCTCGGCGAGCTGAGCGGCGCCTACGACCTCGTGCACTCGTTCCTGGTCTTCCAGCACATCCCCGTCGGCGAGGGCGAGCGGCTCTTCACCACGCTGGTGCGCGGGCTGCGCCCCGGCGGAGTGGGATCGATCCAGGTGGCGCTGCGCCCGAGCCATCCGGCCGCAGGAGCCTTTCACTGGACGATGAAGACCGTCCCGTTGGCGTACAACCTCGTCAACGCGGCGCGGGGGAGGGCCTGGTCGTACCCGCACATGCAGATGAACCACTACTCGCTCAACCGGCTCGGTCGCCTGCTGGCGCAAGCTGGGATCACCGAGTGGCACACCCGCTTCCTCGCCGGGCTCGGACGGATGAGCCACGACAGCGCGGTCATCGTCTTTCGCAAGTGACCACCGGGAGCAAGGCCCTCCTCAGTGCAAGATCGTTGGGAGCGACAAGCTCAGCCCCCGACGCGGGCCGCGTTCTCTCTATGCAGACCCCGCTGGAAAGCGGTGCGCCGCCCAGCTGGAATCTCGGCCTTGTCACCATGCTCGGCGAGGGCGCGGAGATAGGCGAGGTCCTCATCCAGGATCGCCAGTGCCCCCGCTGAATCGAGCACCGGCCCGTGGCCGGGCACCACGTGCTCGGCGCCCTCCACGAGCGGCCGCAGCCGATCCAGCGTCGCAAGGTAGTCCTCGAGCGGCCTCCCGCTGTGGCCTGGAGCCGCCGAAGGGTCGCCCAGGGTGGGGATCTCAACACTCGATAGGTAGTCCCCGGCGACCAGCACCCGCGCCCACGGAACCCACAGCGCCATCCCGTCCTCGGTGTGCCCCTCGGCGGGATGCAGCTCGAGCTCGCGCTCGCCCAACCCGCAGCGCCCCGGGACGGGCAGCGCTTGAACGGCACCCAGCGCAAGCGGCCGCGGCCGCTCGATCAGGTACCGCTCGTCGAACGCGCGCAGCTCGCGCTGTGCCGCTCCCGGCGTCGCCCGCAGCCGCTCAGCGGTGCTCTGCGCACAACCCAGCGCCACGCCCGCGAAGGCGAGCGGGCCCAGCAGGTGGTCCCAGTCGCCGTGCGTCGCCAGCAGGCCGCTGGGAGCAGGGAACCGTGCCTGATCCAGCAGCGTCGGCAGCGCATCGAGCTCATCGGGCAGTACCGGCGAATCGACGACGAAGGTCTCGTGACCTCCCTCTCCGCCCAGCGCCTCGCCGCCACGAGCATCCGTGGGGGCGCGCACCACCACGCAGTTGGTCTGCCAGATCGCGCTGGTCGCCACCAGCACGTCCGGGTGCAGAGCCAGCACCCGCACGGCAGAACTCAGGCGGCGTCGAGCAGCTTCGCCGCCTCGCGCAGGTTGGGGACCTCCGCGGTGGGCTTTTTCTGCGAGGGGTCGAGCGTCTCCTTGTTGCGGTTGACCCAGATCACCGGAACCCGCTGCTTGAGGCAGGGCTCGACGTCGTGGTAGTGGCTGGAGGCGATGTGCACCCACCCCTTCTTGCTTCCGATCCGCCGGGCGCACTCGGTGAAGTGGGCGAGGTCGGGCTTGTAGGAGCGCACCTGCTGCGCGGTGACGACGAGGTCGAAGTCGATCGGGATGTGGCGCCGGGTCTGGCCGAGGAGCTTGTCGTCGATGTTGGAGAGCAACCCTAGCTTGTACTTCTTGGCAAGCTTCTGCAGCTGGATCGGGGTTTCCTTGAAGGGCATCCAGCGCTGCACCGAGTCGGGGAGGAAGCCCGAGCGCGAGGTTTCGAGCGGCCAGTCGAGCCGTTTGGCGATCTCCAGGGCGGTGCGCCGCAGCACCTCGGCGTACAGCTCGTAGGAGCCGGCCTCGATTTCGCGGGAGATCTCATGGAAGAGCGCGAGCAGCTCGGCGCGGTCGAGCGTGATGCCGTCGCGCTCGGCCTCTTTGGCGAACGCGTCGTAGACGCCGGTCTCCCAATCGATCAGCGTTCCATATACATCGAATGTGACAAAGGTGACGTTCTTTGGCAGAGGCATCGCGCCGGCATTATGCCGCGCCCAGGGATCGCCGCGCGGTCAGCCTCATTAAGTTAGAGTCCCGCGCCGCAATGGACCTGCTCGAGTATCAGGGCAAGCAACTGTTTGCCCGCCACGGATTGGCCGTCTCCCCCGGGAAGGCGGTCACGACCGTCGAGGACGCCGTCGCGGCGGCCGCGGAGGTGGGTTATCCGGTGGTGGTCAAGGCTCAGGTGCTGATCGGCGGGCGCGGCAAGGCCGGCGGCGTGAAGCTGGCGGCAGACGAGGCCGAGGCGCGTGAGCATGCGAGCAACATCCTTGGCATGGACATCCACGGCCACACCGTGCGCAAGCTGTGGATCGAGCACGCCAGCGACATCGCCAGCGAGTACTACGCCTCGGTGCTGCTCGACCGCTCGGCCAAGCAGCCGCTCGTGATGTTCAGCACCGAGGGGGGCGTGGACATCGAAGAGGTCGCGGAGAAGACGCCGGAGAAGCTGGTGCGCCACCATGTGGACGCGCTGGAGGGCCTCTCGCGCGAGGAGGCCATGAAGATCGCCACCGACGGGCAGGCCGACGCGGATGTGGTCGCGGGTGTCGCCGACGCGCTGGTGGCGCTGTACGAGGTGTGGATGCAGGAGGACGCGACGCTCGCAGAGATCAACCCGCTGATCGTCACCCCCGAACGACAGGTCAAGGCGCTCGACGCGAAGGTGTCGCTGGACGGCAACGCGCTCTACCGCCACCCCGACAACCAGGGCCTCTCAGACGCCGAGAACGAAGATCCGATCGAGCGGCGCGCGAAGGAACAGGGCGTGCAGTATGTGGCGCTCGACGGCGATATCGGCATCCTCGGCAACGGCGCCGGGCTCGTGATGTCGACGCTTGACGTGGTCGCCCAGGCCGGCGGCAGCCCAGCCAACTTCCTCGACGCCGGCGGCGGCTCGGACGCGGCCAAGATCAAGCAGGCGGTTGAGCTGATCCTCTCCAACGAGCGCGTGAAGGCGGTGTTGTTCAACATCTTCGGCGGGATCACCCGTTGCGACGAGGTGGCAAAAGGGCTGATCGCCGCGTTCGAGGACTTGAAGCCTTCCGTGCCGTTCGTGGTGCGCCTGGACGGCACCAACGACGTGGCGGGACGCGAGCTGCTGAGCGAGGCGGCGCTGCCCAACGTACATCCGGCGGCGACGATGAACGAGGCCGCGGAGAAGGTCGTGGCGCTGGCGAAGGAGCAGAACTGATGTCCGTCCCGATCACGCCGCTCGATGCCCGGCGAATCCAGGAGCGCGGTGCACGCCGTGGGGCAGAACCGATGTCCGCGGAGGGGCAAATCTGATGTCCGTCCTCGTCGACAAGAGCACCCGTCTGGCGGTCGCCGGGATCACCGGCAAGGAGGGCTCCTTCCACACGCTCAACAACCGTCGCTACGGCACCAACGTGGTCGGCGGGGTGACGCCCGGCAAGGGTGGCCAGGACGTCGATGGCATCCCCGTGTTTGACAGCTGGGCGGAGGCGATGGCGGCGCAGCAGCCCAACACGGCAATGATCTTCGTCCCCCCGCGGTTTGCCGCCGACGCGATCCTCGAGGCCGCGGCGGCGGGCGTGGCGCTGGTGATTGCGATCACCGAGGGGATTCCCGCGCACGACGAGCTGCGGGTATACAACATGCTCGAGCGTGACCGGGTGGGTGGGGTTCCAAAAACTCGCCTGATCGGCCCGAACTGCCCGGGGATCCTCTCGCCCGGGAAGGCCAACGTGGGCATCATCCCCGCCTCGTTCTTCAAGGAGGGCAACGTCGGCGTGGTGTCGCGCTCGGGCACGCTCACCTACCAGATCGGCAACGAGATCGCCCGGGCGGGCTTCGGCAACAGCTCGATCGTGGGGATCGGCGGCGATCCGGTGCCGGGCTCCTCGTTCGTGGACGTGATCGCGCTCTTCCAGGCCGACCCGGAGACGGAGCTGATTGTGCTGGCGGGCGAGATCGGCGGCTCGGCGGAGGAGGAGGCGGCGCAGTACATCGCCGAGCACGTCACCAAGCCGGTGGTCGCCTACATCGCCGGCTTCACGGCGCCGGCGGGCAAGCAGATGGGCCACGCGTGAGCGATCGTGTCGGGCAGCGCGGGCACGGCGGCGGCGAAGGCGCAGGCGTTGGAAGCGAAGGGCGTGCGCGTCGGGCGCTCGCCGACGGAAACAGCGAGCATCGCCGTCGAGATCCTGGGCGCGCCGCTCGCAGCCTCCTGACCGCGGCGAGGGAGCCGGACAGAGACACGGCTTCTAGTCAGATCGCAGCCAGACGGGGGCTCCGGCGCCGACCGCGAAGCGGCAGCATCCCAACCCTTAGGATTTCTGTATGGCCGAGCACGTGTCGACCCAGACGCTGGCCGAGCTCGACCGAGTGCCGTTCCCGGTCTCGCTGGAGGGCAAGCGCTGCCTGGACGTCGGTACCGCCGACGGCTTCTGGGCATTTGAGATGGAGCGTCGTGGAGCGGCCGAGGTGGTGGCCGTCGACGTGGACGACGAGGCTGATTACGACTGGCCGGGCAACCCGAGCCGCCGGCGGCCCCTGGAAGTCGGCCGCGCGCCCTTGACCAACTTCAACATCGCTCGCGAGGCCTTGGGGTCGAGCGTGCAACGACGCGATCTCACGGTGTACGAGCTTGCGCCAGAGGTTGTCGGCGAGTTCGACTTCGCCTTCATGGGCAGCCTGCTTCTGCATCTGAGAGACCCGGTCGCGGC
>CAYNGQ010000097.1:0-2515 GCA_964396735.1 uncultured Solirubrobacteraceae bacterium
GCGCGAGGTAGGCGATGATCTCGCGCGTCGCGTTGCGCTTCAGGGGCTGTTTGAGCCCGCGTTTGGCCGGCTGCGCTCGCCTTCGAATCACCCCTCACGCCCAGTACGTCCAACCACGGTTCCCGGCAGAGATGTGGGTGGCCTTCTATCGGAACGCTGCCGGTAGGGATGTAGTGCCGCCAGTCTCCTCGTTGTAGGTGTATGTTCTGATCGTCTGGACTTATGGACTGGAGCGGCCCTGGGGTTCTGGGCTGCGTGGCGCAGGAGGCGCCTGACATGCTGGGTTTGTGGCTCGTGCGAATCGTCAGATGGAGCAGGCCGACCGTCCTTCCGGCTGGGGTCGGGGGCCCGCTGGAAAATTTATTTGCACTTCGGGGGTCTTGCCCGGATTAAGGAGTGATGGGCTCTTTGGTTTCGTCTGGGTCTGATGCGGGTCGCCTGGGTGTAGGGCACTCGGGGCTGCTTGGGGTTGTGCGGGCTCCGTGGCGGCATGGAGCGTGGTCGCCGGAGGAGGTCGCGCGAACGCTGAGCGAGCGCCGCGAGGAGCTCTACAGACTGGCGGGCCAGCACCAGGGGTTGGGCAGCATCCCGACGAGTGCGCGACGGGAGATCGTGGACGAAGCGATCTGTGTCGTGGTGATGTCGCGGCGGGCAGTCCGCAGCGAGGAGCACCTGCTGGGGACGTTCTGGACGGCGGCGTCGAACTTGCTCTGCCGCTACCGCGAAGGGCGCCATCTGGTGCGCGTCGGCTCGCGTGAGCGCGTGGACTTCGAGCTGGTCGCGGCACACATGCCTGCTGGTAAGGAGCCATTTGACGCGGTCGAGCTGCACGAGCGCGCGGCGCGAGCAGCGGACTTCATGAGCCAGCTCTCGGAGTTCGAGCGCCAGGTGGTCGTGTTGATGGCCGCACATGGTCTCGGGGTCAAGCTCGTCGCCAGGACGCTGGGAGCGTCCATCGGCGAGGTCAAGGCGGCTGTACGCAGCGCGAACGAGAAGCTGGACCGGGTTGCTGTGATCGCCGCGGCGGGGCGGCTGTGCAGCTACCGCGAGCCCGCGATCGTGGCCGAGGCGTCCGGTGTGGCCGGGGTCGAGCAGGCGCGGGTGGCGAGGGTGCATCTGGAGGCGTGCGGGTCTTGCCGGCGGTTCTATGTCGGGCTTCGTCGTGAGATGCGCGGCCGGGAGTTCCAGCGTCGCGCGGCTGCTGCGTTCACACCGGGACCAAGCGTCGCTGTTGGGGGGCATGGGGGCTGGTATGAGCGCCTGCTGGGGTTCTGGGGCAGCCGTCCTGGTGGTGGAGCGGGCGCTGAGCGCGCGGCGGGGGTGCTCGGCGGTGGTGGGCTTGTGAAGGCCGCGGCGACGGGGACGGCGATCATCGTGGTCGGTGCGGGCGTCGGCAGCCGGCTGATCCATTCCATCACGGCACCCCCTGCACGCCACCATCACCGAGTCGAGCGTGTCCTGCAGACGCGTGCTGAGGCTCCCCGGCCAGCGGTGGCGTCGTCGTTGCCTGCTCGTGTGGCTGTGACGCGGACGGTATCTCGCGCTGTAGGTGTGCCGGCTCGCCGCTCCTCTTCTGTCCATCGCGTCCGGGCGCCTGCTCCTCTGCCGAACAGGGAAGCTGGGTATCTGGCGTCCGGTGAACCAGCCGGCGGGTCAGGTGCTGGGGCCTCCGGGGGTGCCCAGGCGCGGATCGCGTCCAACGCGCCCGAACCGGCCGCTTCGGGGTCGGCGGCGGGGGCGCCGCCGCCCGAAGAAGCGCCTCTGCGTCCGCGGACAGGCGGCGGCACGAGCCAGAACTACCTCGGCGGCTGACGATGAGCCTCAACCCCACGATCAGCAGCGCACTCGGGCGCACACGCACCAGGTGGACGATCGTGCTTGCGGCCGGTACGGTCGCGCTGGCAGGACCGGCGACGGTGTCGCTTCTTGCGCCTGGGGTTGCCGAGGCGGGCAGCTTGCAGATCTTCTCGTGTGCGCGGCCGGATGGTCTTCCGGCGCCGACTGACGGCTGGTCGGGGTCGATCTCCGGGCCGTTTATGAACCCCGTGAACTCGTGTGCTGAAGGCGGGTCGCTCGCGGCGGTTATCGACGGGAGCCCAGCGCAGCCCGTCGACGCAATGGCGACATGGGCGTTCACGGCACCGGGGTGGGCCGCAATCAAGGAAGCGACGCTTTGGCGGGCCGCGAGCGCGGACAGTATCGCGCCGGGTAGCGCCGAGAGCCTGAGCTGGCTGGCCGCCCCGAATAACAGCTATGACTCGGCCGACGTCTTTGACCAGTGCGTGACCGACGGGTGCGGCAGCGAGGGCGAACCATCGGTCCGCTTCGCCGCCGCGAACAAGGTCGTCGTGCCGGCTGCTTATCTGGATGGCGCCAGGAGCATCTTTGTGAACGCCGCGTGCGGCGGAGGGCAGGGGGGCTCCTGTCCCGCGGTCGGCTCTCCCTACATGGCCGAGGCGCAGTTGTTGGCTGCGGATATCGTCCTGGAAGACAGTGCGCCGCCGAGCGCGAGCGC
>CAYNGQ010000098.1:0-1584 GCA_964396735.1 uncultured Solirubrobacteraceae bacterium
GTCGCGTATTCCAGCCCGCCGACGATCCGCCCATCGCGCTCCGTCAGGTCGAGCGTCAGGTCGAACTTCGCCGCCGGGCCCACGGTGGCCGCCGCCGCCCCCGCCGCCGCCCCTAGGGCCGCTGGCGTCAGTCCTAGCAGCCCTAGGCGCGCGCCCGGGGCGTTCTGCCATGCGAACATCACCTGAAAGAGCGGACTGTGCGCCAGGGTCCGCCGCGGCTGCGCCAGCTCCACCACCTGCTCGAAGGGGATGTCCTGATGCGCTTGCGCCCCGAGCGCCTGCGCCGTCACCCGCCTCACCAGCTCCGCCACCGACGGGGCATCCGTGAGGTCACTCCGCAGCGCCAGCGTGTTCACGAAAAACCCGATCAGCCCCTCGATCTCGGTCCGCCCACGATTCGCCGTCGGTGTCCCAATCACCACGTCCGGCTGCCCAGCCAGCCGCGAGAGCACGACCGCCCACCCGGCGAGCAGCACGTGGAAGAGGGTGGCCCCGTGCCGCGCTCCCAGCGCCTTCAGGCCCGTCGTCAGTTCCGCATCCAGCACCACCGGCACCACCGCCCCCCGATGGTCCTGTTCCGCCGGCCGCGGATGATCCGTCGGCAGCGTCAGCACCTCGGGGGCTCCGGCGAGCGTCTCGCGCCAGTACGCCGCTTGGCGCTCAAGGACGGGGCCGGCAACCCACTGCCGCTGCCACACGGCGTAGTCTGCGTACTGCACCGCCAGCGGCGGCAGCGGATCCGCTGCCCCGCGCACATATGCGCTGTACAGCGCGCTCAACTCCGCGATGACCACCCCCATCGACCACCCGTCCGAGACGATGTGGTGCATCGTCACGAGCAGCACCTGCTCCGCCTCGTCCACCCGGATCAGCCGCCCCCGAATCAACGGCCCCTGCGCCAGGTCAAAGAGCGTCTGGGCTTCGTCGACGAGGAGCCGGTGCAGCGCCTCCGTGGAGTCCGGCGCCCCCCGCAGATCGTGCTCGACCAGCGCGAACGTACTTGTCTCGGCCGGCGCGATCCGCTGCACCGGCACCCCGTCGACCGCGGTGAACGTAGTCCGCAGCACCTCGTGCCGCGCCACGATCCGGTCCAAGGCCCGCCGCAACGCCGGGCCCTCAAGCGTCCCCCGCCAGCGCACGCGCCACGGCACGTGGTACGTCGTCCCCAACCCGCCCAGCTGCTCCAAGAACCACAGCCGCTCCTGCGCGAACGACAGCGCGGGCACCGCCACGGGGACGCCCGCGGCGTCGCGCGCCAGCGGTGCGATCGGCGGCAGCACCGTGCGGCTCGCCCCCGCCACCTCCTCGGCGAATGCCGTCAGGGTCGGCCGCCGGAACAACGCGGCAAGCGGCACTTCCACCCCCAGCCCCTGCCGCACCCGCGCCACCACCTGCACCGCCAGTAGCGAGTGCCCGCCCAACGCGAAGAAGTCGTCGTGCCGCCCGACGCGCTCGACCCGGAGCACCTCGGCCCACGCCACCGCCAGCGCCTCCTCCACCGGACCGACCGGCGCCTCGTACCCGCGCATCGCATACGCCGCCCCTTCCGGCGCCGGGAGCGCCTTCCGGTCCACTTTGCCATTC
>CAYNGQ010000099.1:0-3232 GCA_964396735.1 uncultured Solirubrobacteraceae bacterium
AGTTACTCCCTTGAAAGGCCGGCCGCAGAGCGGCCAGACCCGAACCGACTCCTATGTTTAACTGGAAAGGAGAAACCACACTCACCGGCTGTGACCGGCGGCACGACCCTCCGTCCCCACCCCGTTCCCTGAAGTCAGGACCCGAGGCACGTATGACTATAGACACCTATCGCCAACGTGTCAAGTCCTCAATCGTCTGCGCACGACGACGGCGGCCCATACGGCTCGTTTTTTACAGCGCGCCGCGGCCCCGCAGGACCGCGTGGACCACGGTCCCCGTGGGGAGCTGCTCCTGCGTGCGGGCCTGGGTGTCCTTGAGCAGCGTCTTCCCCACGCCCGCGTCGTTTTCCCCGCCGCCGACGACCGCCACGTAGCGGGCGCCGAGGCGCTCGGCTTGTCCCAGCTGGTTCTTCAGCGAGCGGCCGGCGAGCTCCATCTGCGCTGTGAGGCCGGCGCCACGGGCTTCGTGGAGGACTTTGAAGGCGGCCCTGGTGGCCGTGCCGGCGGGGGGGTGAGCTTTCCCTCCTGGCCCCTCCCCCTGCCCCCCCTTGTGGGGGGCCTCATCCCCACGCTCATACGCGATGTAGAGGTCGATCGCGGCCGGCGCCTCCGCGGGCGCGTTGCCTGCCAGCAGCATCCGCTCGATCCCCGCGGCCCAGCCCATGCCCGGGGTCGGGGGGCCGCCGAGCTCCGCCACGAGGCCGTCGTAGCGGCCGCCGCCGCCGACGCCGCTCTGCGCGCCGAGCGCGTCCGATGTCAACTCGAACACCGTGCGGGTGTAGTAGTCGAGGCCGCGCACCAGCGTCGGGTCGATCTCGTAGGCGACGCCCGCCTCGTCGAGCAGGGCGCGGACCTCAGCGAAGTGGGCGGCGTCCTCGACGCTCAGGTGGTCGAGCAGCCGGGGGGCGCTCGCCATCGTCGCGCGCGTGCCGGGGTCCTCGGAGTCGAACGCGCGCAGGGGGTTGAGGTCGATCCGCTCGCGCACCTCGGGGGCTAGGTCCTCGGCGTGGGTACGCAGGTGGGTCTGCAGCCGCTCGCGGTACTCGGCGCGGGCCTCAGGGCCGCCGAGGCTCGAGAGGCGCAGGCGCACCTCCTTCACTTCCAGTTCGTCCAGCAGCGTGCTGAGCAGCATGATCGACTCCGCGTCCACGGCCGGTTCCTCGGAGCCAAGCGCCTCCGCGCCGACCTGCCAGAACTGGCGCTGGCGGCCGGCCTGGGCGCGCTCGTAGCGGTAGAAGCTCGACAGGTACCACAGCTTCACCGGCTGGCGCAGCTTGTGCATGCCGTGCTCCACGTACGCGCGGCACACGGGCGCGGTGCCCTCGGGGCGCAGCGTCAGCGAGCGGTCTGAGCCGTCGGTGAAGGTGTACATCTCCTTCTGCACGATGTCGGTCGAGGCGCCCACGCCGCGCGCGAACAGCTCGGTCGCCTCGAACGTCGGCGTCTCGATCCTGGCGTACCCCGCGCCCTCCAGCAGCGCCCGCGCGCGGGCCTCGATGCGGGCGCGCGCGCCCGCCTGCTCGCCCAACACGTCGTGGGTGCCGCGGGGGGCCTTCAGCTTCGGGGCACTCACCGGCGGGACGGTTCGCCTACGGCAGCCGGCGCCTGCGTGGCGAGCCGGATCGGCTGCCCCTCGCCCGCGGCGTTCGCCCTCGCGGCGCGGAGCTCGGCCAGGAACGGGTTGCTCTGCAGCTCGCGGCCGAGGGTCGTGACGCCCATGTGGCCCGGGTAGACGACGCTATCCGCCGGGAAGCGCTCCAGCAGCGCTCCGATCGACTGCTCCAGCGTGCTCCAGTCGCCGCCGGGCAGGTCGACGCGCCCGACCGAGCCCTGGAAGAGCACGTCGCCGGAGAGCAGCGCCGGGGCCCGCTCCGGCTGCTCGCCGCCGGCCGCGCCGGCAGGTGTCAGCGCGTACGTCACGTGCCCGGGGCTGTGGCCGGGCGTGAAGAGCACCTCGATGTCGAAGCCCGCCAGCTGCAGCTGCTCGCCACCCGCCACTGTGTGCTCCGGCTCCCAGCTCTCGAACGGGCCGAACTCCGGCGGCGTCCACGCCACGATGTCGCTCAGCAGCGGGCGCTCGATCTCCGGGCAGTACACCGGAGCGCCGGTTGCGCGCGCGACGGGGGCCACGGCCCCGATGTGGTCGAAGTGGCAGTGGGTGATCAGGATCGCCTCGATCTCCACGCCCAGCGCCTGGGCGGCCGCCAGCAGCCGCTCGGGCTCGTCGCCCGGGTCGATCATCACCGCGCGGCCGCTCGCGCGGTCCGGCGTGGCGATGTAGGCGTTCTCCTGGACGGGGCCGACAGTGAACATCCGCACGTCGGGGGCGCCGCTCACTGCGCGTCCGCCTTCGCCTTCGCCTCCGCCTTTGCCCTCGCCTTCGCGTCCGCTTTCTGGCGCTGGCGGCGTTTATACATCCACGCATCGGTGTAGTAGCTGATCGGGATGTAGAAGAGCAGCACGATCGGGAACAGGGCGATCGCCTCGTTGGAGTTCTTCAGCACCACGATGCCGATCAGCAGCATCAGGAGCGCCGCCAGCATCGCTCGTACGATCGCGCCCCGCCACGTCGGCGGGCGGTCGAGCCGGTTGAGTTTTTGCTCGCGCGCCTTCGCCTTCTCCTTCGCGGCGGTCCCGTTGCGCTCCGCGGCGGTCGGGGGCCGCCCCGTGCGCCCGCGCGACTCCACCATCCCCGCCGCGTTGCCCCGGTGCTTGGTCTTGCGCTTGGTCTGTGCCATCCCGCTACAAGCCTAGTGCCTTCTCGATCGTGTGGCGCGCGGGGTCGAAGCCGGGCATCGGCACCTCCGCCGGGAAACCCTCCAGCGCCGCCGCGGGGGCGAGGCCGACGAGCTCGGCGCAGGCCACCGCGGCGTGCGCGCGCACCGCCTCCACCACCGTGCGCAGCGGCACCTCGGTGGGGCGCTCGATGTTGCACGACACCTGCGGGGTGGGTGGGTCCCCATCAAGCGCCACGCCGATCGCGCGCACGCCCGGCAGCCCCTCGGCGCCCCCTTCGCGGATCAGGCCCGCGATCCGGCGCGCGTCCGCCACCGTTGCGGGGGACGCCAACTCGAGGTTGAAGGCCACCAGCGGCGGGCGCGCCCCCACCAGCGCGGCGCCGGCGGTCGGGTGGGGCACCGCCGGGCCGAAGTCCGGGGTCAGCTCCCCCGAGCGCATCCGCTCTGTGAGCGCCTGCACGCCGCCCCTGCGCAGCTCCGCGCGGGCGCGCCCG
>CAYNGQ010000100.1:0-2648 GCA_964396735.1 uncultured Solirubrobacteraceae bacterium
GCGCGTACGGGCCGTGACACCGGTGCTCGGTGTGGAGGAGCCGATCGCGATCGTGGGGATCGGCTGCCGGTATCCGGGGCCCGCCCCCCTGGCGGGCACCGGATCCGCGCGCTCGGCGGGGGAGCTGTGGCGGCTGGTCGCGGAGGGTGGCGATGCGATCGGCGGGCTTCCCACCGATCGCGGCTGGGACGTGGAGGGGCTGTATGACCCCGACCCCGACGCGCAGGGCACGAGCTACACGCGCGAGGGCGGCTTCCTGTATGACGCGGGTGAGTTCGACGCGGCCTTCTTCGGGATCGGCCCGCGCGAGGCGCTGGCGATGGATCCGCAGCAGCGGCTGCTGCTGGAAGTGTGCTGGGAGGCGATCGAGGACGCGGGCATCGACCCGCGCTCGCTGCGGGAGACCGCGACCGGCGTATTCGCCGGTGTCGGCGCGAGCGGCTATGGGGTTGGAGCCCCGCTCGCGCCGTCCGCGTCGAACGGCGCCGAGGGCCTGGAGGGGTACCGGTTGACGGGGAGTCTCGCGAGCGTCGTCTCGGGCCGCGTGGCCTACACGTTTGGGTTGGAGGGCCCGGCGGTGTCGGTCGATACGGCGTGTTCGTCCTCGCTGGTGGCGCTGCACCTCGCCGCTGGGGCGCTGCGCGCGGGTGAGTGCTCGCTGGCGCTGGCGGGCGGTGTCGCGGTGATGGCCACGCCCGAGCCGCTGGTCGAGTTCAGCCGCCAGCGCGGTCTCGCGCCGGATGGGCGGTGCAAGGCGTTCAGTGAGGCGGCGGACGGCACCAGCTGGAGCGAGGGTGTGGGTGTGCTGTTGCTCGAGCGTCTCAGCGATGCGCGCGCCAATGACCATCGGGTGCTGGCGGTGGTGCGCGGCAGCGCGGTCAACCAGGATGGCGCCTCCAACGGCCTGACCGCGCCGAACGGGCCCTCGCAGCAGCGCGTGATCATGCAGGCGCTCGCCGCCGCCGGTGTCTCCCCCGAGGAGGTCGACGCGGTTGAGGCGCACGGGACCGGCACGACGCTCGGCGACCCGATCGAGGCGCAGGCGCTGCTGGCGACCTATGGCCAGGGCCGCTCGCCCGACAGGCCGCTGTGGCTGGGCTCGGTGAAGTCCAACATCGGGCACACCGCCGCCGCCTCGGGCGTGGCGGGGGTGATCAAGATGGTGATGGCGCTGCGCCACGGCCGGCTGCCGCGGACGCTGTGGGCGCAACAGCCCACCAGCCAGGTCGATTGGTCGACGGGCGCCGTCGCGCTGCTCGACGAGGAGCGGCCGTGGCCGGCCGCCGACCGCCCGCGCCGCGCGGGCGTCTCGTCGTTCGGGATCAGCGGCACCAATGCGCATGTGATTCTTGAGGAGGCGCCCCTGTCGGAGTCCTCGTCCCCTGAGTCGGCGTCGCCCCCTGAGTCGGTGTTGCCCGTCGCCCCCTCGCTGGAGATGGTGCCGTGGGTGCTCTCCGCTCGCGGCGGCGACGCCCTGCGCGCGCAGGCCGCGAGCCTGCGGCAGTTTCTTTCCGAGGCCCCAGCGCTCGACGTGGCCGACATCGGTGTCTCGCTGGCCGCGCGAGCGGGGCTCGAGGACCGTGCGATGCTGCTGCTCGCCTCACCGCCGGTCGACTCCCCCGCCCCGGATCGCGAGGAGCAGTTGCCGGCGGGCTCCCCACTCACGACGGATCGCGAGGAGCTGCTCGACGGCCTCGCGGCGCTCGCTGCCGGTCGCACGACGCCGCGCGTGGGGACGCTGATCCCACCCACCCGCGCAAGCGGTGGACGGACGGCGTTTCTGTTCACCGGCCAGGGCGCGCAGCGGGTGGGGATGGGCCGCGAGCTGTACGGGGCGTTCCCGGTATTCGCGGCGGCGTTCGACGCGGTGTGCGCGGAGCTGGACGAGCACCTGGGGCGCTCGCTGCGGGAGGTCGTGTTCGAGGGCGGCGAGAGCGAGCTGGATGGGACAGAGCTGGCGCAGCCTGCCCTGTTCGCGCTGGAGGTCGCGCTGTTCCGGCTGGTGGAGTCATGGGGCGTGCGCCCCGACTTCGTGATCGGCCATTCGGTCGGGGAGCTGGCGGCGGCGCACGTGGCGGAAGTGCTCTCGCTGGAGGATGCCTGCCGGCTGGTGGCGGCGCGCGGACGGTTGATGGGCGCGCTGCCGGCGGGCGGGGCGATGGTCGCGGTGCAGACCTCGGAGGAGGAGGCGCGCGAGTCGCTCGCTGGGTTGGAGGGTCGCATCGCGCTCGCGGCCGTCAACGGGCCGTCGGCGGTCGTGCTCTCAGGCGACGGGGATGCGGTGCGGGATCTGGCCGAGCGGTGGGAGCAGCGGGGTCGCAAGACGCGGCGGCTGCGCGTGTCGCACGCCTTTCACTCGCCGCTGATGGACGGGATGTTGGAGGAGTTCGAGCACGTCGCGGAGGGCGTGTCCTTCAGCGCGCCGCGGATCCCGGTCGTGTCCAACCTGACCGGCCGGGTGGCGCCGGATGAGGAGCTGTGCACGCCCGGCTACTGGGTGATGGCAAACCCTTGACCGAAACCTGGATCTATCGATGGACACCGACCTGAACGGGAACACCCGCCTGGCCGGGACCGCTGGCCTGGCCGATGCCCGCGTCGCCGCTGATCCCAGGCATGCAAGCGGGGATAGCCAGCGGGATGCCCAG
>CAYNGQ010000101.1:0-2567 GCA_964396735.1 uncultured Solirubrobacteraceae bacterium
GGCAACCTCGACGCCGAACGCGACTGGGGGTATGCGAAGGATTACGTGGAGGCGATGTGGCTGATGCTCCAGCGCGAGCAGGCCGAGGACTACGTAATCGCCACGGGCACGGCGCACTCGGTGCGCGAGTGCCTGGAGATCGCCTTCGACCAGGCGGGCGTGGAGATCGACGAGCGCGTCGTGATCGACGAGTCGCTGGTGCGCCCCGCCGAGGTCGATCACCTGATCGGCGATGCCACCAAGGCGCGCGAGGACCTTGGGTGGGAGCCGCGGACGAGCTTCGAGCAGCTGATCAGGCTGATGGTGGACGCCGACCTCGAGCTGCTGAGCAGGTGATGGCTTTCGAGCCCCGCCCTATCCGACAGACGCTCGACGGGAGGCTCGCCGTGCGCGGCGTCGGACTTGAGCCGCAGCCTGCCAAGGGGGGTTAGGTGGCAGCAGGCGCGCGCCGAGCGCTGGTGACGGGGCTCACGGGCCAGGACGGCTCGTTCCTGGCGGAGCTGCTGCTGGCGGAGGGGTATGCCGTGACGGGCGTGGTGCGGGGCTGGCCGCGTGCCTCACTGGGCGCGTCCGAGCACCTGCGTGGCCAGGTGGAGGTGGTGCCCGGCGAGTTGCTCGATCCCGGCAGCCTGCGCGCGGCGGTGGAGGAGGTGCACCCGCACGAGCTCTACCACCTCGCCGCGCCGTCGTTCGTACCGTCCTCGTGGGAGCGCCCGGCGGAAACCTGTGCCGCGATCGTCGACGCGACGGCGGCGCTGCTGGAGGCAGTGCGCGCGGTGGACCCGGCAATCCGCGTGTGGACGGCCAGCACCGGCGCGATCTTCGGCGACGCGGGGGAGAGCCCCCAACGCGAGGGCACCCCCTGCCGGCCGGAGAGCCCGTACGCGATCGCCAAGCTGGCCGCGCGCGACCTGGTGGGGGCAATGCGCGCCCACGACGGGATGTGGGCGTGCTCGGGGATCCTCTACAACCACGAGTCGGAGCGACGCCCGGAGCGGTTTGTCACGCGCAAGCTCACGCGCGCGGCGGCGGAAGTGGCGCTGGGGCTGGCCAGCGAGGTGGAGGTGGGGGACCTGGATGCCGTACGCGACTGGTCGTTTGCGGGAGACGTCATGCGTGGCGCGTGGCTGATGCTCCAGCAGGACGACCCGCAGGACCTGATCCTCGCAAGCGGCGAGCCCCACACTGTGGCGGAATGGGCGCGCGCAGCGTTCGCCTGCGTGGGCAGGGAGGCCGAGGACCACGTGCGCGTGGCGAGCGAACTGGTGCGCGCGCCGGAGGCCACGCCGATGGTGGGCGACCCCACGCGCGCGCGGGAGCGTCTGGGGTGGCGCTCGGAGGTGGGTTTCGAGCAGCTGGTGGAGCGGATGGTGCGCACCGACCTGCAGGAGCTGGGCGCCAGCTCGCCAGGCGGGACGCAGACCTGAGCCGGCCACCCCGGGGCGCAGGCCTGAGCCGGCCACCGATCCTGGGATCCCACCGCCGGGCTGAGGCGGCCCGCCGGGCGAGCCGACGCCCGTGCTCATGGCCGCGACTCATTCGGCCGTGGCCGCCTCTTCCAGTTCGGTTTCCAGCAGCTGCGGCTCGGGTAGGTGGTAGATGTAGCCGCCGCGCTTGGCGCTCTGCTTCCACGGGTTGTATGTGATCGTGTACCTGGCGGCGGCCCCTTCGTACAGCGTGAACACTTGGTTTTTGCCGCTGGGCTTGGGTGTGCCGAGCGTCAGCCAGGATAGTCCGACACCCCGCATCGTGCCGATTTCTCGCATAGCCCCAAACCATGCATCCGTCACCGGCGGCGGCAGCTCCATGTAGCCGCGTGCCACCTGCGCTGTACCGGTTTCAGGTCGTATCAGGGTGTATGTGCCGTCGTCGGTCAGGATGGGGGCGAATTGGGGGCCGCTGCTGGCGGTGAACCGGCGCATTCCGCCCACTGCGCCGAAACGGTGGATCAGGGCCAGCACCGGTTCGACCGCTGGCGCTAGAAACAATGCCGGACCAAAACGTCCATCTACGGCGACACTGAGCGGGCTGGCGCTGGAAGGGCTCGTGCCGAGCGCGTACACGAACGGCCCATCGCGCCCGTCTGTTGTGAAGTACGCCGTTGGGCAGCCCGCGATCTTGGTGCCCGGGGCTTCGCCGGTGCGGCGACCGAGACCGCCGAGGTACAGGCGCCGGATGTCGTCCCTCGCCCAGCGAGGCGCGCCGCTCCCGGGGGCGCGCGCGCAAGTGCTTTGCCGCGATGGGCTCACCTCATGTTCTGACTGTGTGTCGGTCTTTGGAGAGGGGTCGACCGGTCGCCGAATTTCCGCGGGCACGTGTGCCGTGGGGGCGGCGTGATTGTGCACGGGCGCCGCGGGTGGGTGGTGGGTGATACGTTCCACGACTTCGGCGCCACGGGCAACCACCGAGCAGGCCACGAGCGTGAGCGCGATCACCAGCGTGGTCGTGGTCACGGCGCGACGAGCGCTGCCGAGCGGACCAGCGGGGTCGGGGCGCAGCCTGCGGATCAGATCCCACGGAATGAAATCCTGGTACCGGGCGAGGACGCGGCCGATCAGCTTGACCAG
>CAYNGQ010000102.1:0-6387 GCA_964396735.1 uncultured Solirubrobacteraceae bacterium
CCCAGCTCTCGCAGCCGCCGGGCGAGCCCGCTGGTTTGGGCGCGCGCGCGAGTGACCGCCACGGTGCGCCCGCTCAGCGGCCGCGGCGCGCGCCACGCGAGCTCGGTGGCGAGCCCGGCGACGGCGCCCACGACGGTGATCGAAGGGGCCCGGACCTCCTGCGCTTGTGCTCGCTCGGCGATCGTGGCGAGCGTGCCGGTGACGGTGCGCTGGCGGGGCAGCGTGCCCCGTTCGACGATCGCCGCGGGCTCGGAAGGGGGTCGCCCGGCGGCGATCAGGGAAGCGGCGATGTGCGGGAGCTGGCGCACGCCCATGTAAAAGACGAGCGTCCCCGGGAAGGCCGCGAGCGCCGGCCAGTCGAGGGCCGTCACCTCCTCCTCGCCACCTGGTCCCTCCTGCTTGCCCTCGGCATCTCCGGCTTCACCCTCTCCCGCACCCCGCCCTGCCTCACCCGCCTCGGCGCCGGCGGCATCCGCCCGGGTGTGCCCGGTGATCAGCGCCACGGCGCTGGCGAGCCCGCGGTGCGTGACGGGGATGCCCGCATAGGCGGTGGTGGCCACGCCTGCGGTGATCCCGGGCACGACCTCGAATGGGATGCCGGCCGCGCGCAGCGTGAGCGCCTCCTCGCCGCCGCGGCCGAACACGAACGGGTCGCCGCCCTTCAGCCGTACCACCATCTTGCCTGCCCGCGCGCGCTCCACGATCAGCGCCTCCGTCTGCTCTTGTGGTACCGACTCGCCGCCTCCCTGCTTGCCGACGAACAGCAGCTCGGCATCCGCGCGTGCACCCTCCAGCGCCTCGGCCGGGATCAGGCGGTCGTAGAGGATCGTGTCGGCCTGCGCGATTAGCTCAAGGGCGCGCGCCGTCAACAGGCCGGGGTCACCGGGGCCGGCGCCGACGAGGAAGACGCGCCCGTTCACCTACCCACCGTCATCGGGTTCGCGGTCGAGGTACGCTTGCACGAGCGCCACGCTAGTACAGTCTTACCGGCGTTGCCTCAACGCCCAGTGAGGCGCATCGTCGGCCGACTGAAAGGTGTGACGGCATGGGCGTATGGCGACGGACGGTGGTCGGCGTCCCGATTGGGGCGTTGATGCTCGGGCTGGCACTGTTGACCGGCCCCAGGCCCGCACGGGCCAGCGGTTTGGTCACTGGCGGCGAAGAACTCTCATCCACCGGCGTCCTGACAAGCTCCACGATCTCCAAGAAAACTGCAGGGGAATTCGCGCTCAACACGCGGGACGGCGAACTGAGCTTGACCCCGCTGGATACCTCGCCTGCGGCGAGCGCGCCGACCGTCGTCAACGGCGCCGCGGCGCTGTTCGCCGGCACCTGGCCGGCGGCCGACGCGATCGTCCGCCCCGACGCGCTTGGGGTCACGACGATCGTTCAGCTGCACTCCTCCGAAGCACCGACCGCGTTCTCCTGGGAAGTCGGCCTGGGCCCTGATCAGCACCTGCAGCGACTCGCCGATGGAAGCGTCGCGGTCGTCGCAGGGGCCGATAGACCGCCCTGGCAAGGCCCGCTTGGCAGCGCCCTGGAAGCGCTGACGTCCTCGACCGCCTCGGCTCAGTCGATCCCCGGCGAGCCCCCGCTCCAAGAAACCCAGGCCCAGTACGCCGCGGCCACGAGCGTGGTGGCGGCGGCGGAACAGCAGACTGGTGGCACGACACTGATGGTCATAGAGCCGCCCACGGCTGCCGACGCCAGTGGCGGCCGTGTGCCTGCGTCGCTGAGCGTCGCTGGCAGCACGATCACGGTGAGCGTGTCGCCGGTGCCCACCACGGTCTTCCCGGTGATGGTGGCGGCAACGGTCGCCGCGCCGAGCAATCGAGCCAGCGCGGCTCGCCCCCAGGATCTCCGTTACGGACTAGCCGACCAGCGGGCCGCGGCCTTCGGCCCGGCCTTCGATCCGCGACTGCTCGAAGGGCCGCTGCACGTCCGCGTCGCGCGGCTGGTGCTCCCCTACGAAGCCGTCCTCGAATCGACGGAAAAACGGGAAGCGCGAGAGAAGGCAGAAAAAAAGCTCGAATTCACGCAGAGCGAAGCGTTGGCCATGTGGTTGCGGAAAGTCCAGGAAGTGAACACCCGCGGAGCACACCTCCAGCCCTATATCACGCTGTGGTCGAAGGGTTGCCTGGACGGGACTGCCTGTCGGGCGCCACCGGTCAAACGCTATCGCGAAGCTGTGCGGACGCTCATCAAAGACCACATGAAAGCCGCGGCGGGCCTGCCGGCCGTGCGGCTATGGGGAGCCTGGAATGAGCCGGATGGAGGCAAAGCCCCGCTGTCCGTGTCGCGGGCGGGGGAGCTGTGGCAGGTCGCCCACTCGGTGATGGTCGAACTCCACTGCGGCTGCACGATGGTCGCCGGCGAATTTGCCGAATTCGGGCCGTATGTCTCGCGTTACAAGGCATTCATGGTGAAGCATCATCTCAAGCCTCGAGTATGGGGTCTGCACGACTACCGCGACCTCGTTCCCGGATCGTCCAGTGAGTTGTCAAAATACGAAAACCGTGACGCCGAGGAGTTTGCGAAGCTGACAAACACGGACTTGGGTAAGCCCAGAATCTGGCTGAGCGAGCAGGGCGTGGAGCTGGATAACGGTTTCACGCCCACGCCGCTCGACGGCAATCCCGAAGCGCAGCGTATCTCGGCGGAAGACTTCCTACGCCTTGCGGACGTGTCGAGGCGTGTGGAACTCGTTGACTACTACATGTACGGCGCCCCAGGCCCCAGCGAGCGACATCCACGCCCCGAAAACGAAGCGGTCTTCGACAGTGCGATGGTGAACGACCAAGGCGAACCGTCGCCTGCCTACTGCGTGGTGGCATTCACCGCTCACGGGTGTCCGCCGATCGTGATCGCCGACCCCGCCGACTGGCGCAGCAGCTCACCCGCGCCGGCGCTTGCGAGACGCTCCGCCACGCGGCGGCCGAGCGCCTCGGGGTCGTAGAAGCCGCCCAACAGCTCGTCGCCAACCCAGGCCGAGCCGTCGGGCAGGCCGACCCACGCGCGCAGGTGCAGGCAGCCACAGCCGTAGTCGTAGGCGTGCGCGCCGAGCGGCGTGTTGCAGCTGGCACCCAGCGCGTGTGCCACCGCGCGCTCGGCCTGCAGGCAGGCGAACGTCTTGGCGTCGGTGATCGCCTGCGCTGTTGCCCGTGTGGTCTCGTCATCGGCGCGTCCCTCCAGCGCGAGCGTGCCCTGGCCGGGGGAGGGGACGAAGCGCGCGGGGTCGAGCACCGCGGTTACCTCGGCCTCGCGACCCAGGCGCACCAGGCCGGCGCGGGCGATCACGAGCGCGTCGAAGGCGCCCTCGCCGAGCTTGCGCAGGCGGGTGTCAACGTTTCCGCGCACCGCGACCACCTCCAGATCCTCGCGCGCGGCCCGCAGCTGCGCGGCGCGGCGCACGCTGCCGGTACCCACGCGCGCCCCGGGGGGCAGCCCCTGCAGGCCAGTTTGGGCAGCGCTTGGATCACTCGAAGAGCGGGGGGAGTGCCCCGCCACGCACAGCACGTCCTCGGCCGGCGCGCGCGCGGGCGCGCCGAGCAGCGTGAGACCCTCGGCCAACTCACCGGGGACGTCCTTGGCGGAGTGCACCGCGAGGTCGATCTCTCCGGCGCTCAACGCGCGCTCCAACTCCTTTACCCAGCGGGACTTGTCGCCTCCGGCAAGGAGTCCCTCGTCCACGGGATGGCGACTCCCGGAACCGGCCTCTTCAGCGGCCGAGTCCCGGTCCCCGGCGGTTGCGATCGTGACCAGCTCGACGGGGATGGGCGTGCCCGTAGGAGCGGCGGCCAGATGGGCCTCCACGAGTCCGGCGACCAGCCGCGCCTGCGCGAGCGCGAGGGCGCTGCCACGCGTCCCGATCCGCATGAGCCCCTATCAGCCCCCTTCTCTCTTCTTTCTGCCTACGTGCCCTTGCGCCGGCGGCGCTGCAGGTCGTGTACCTCGGCGAGCTCCGTGCCCCGGCCGTCGGCGCGCGCGGAGGTGTCTTCCCCGGACGCCTCCTTCTCGCCGTCCTCCTGCAGCGCGAACAGCTCGCGCACCAGTTGCAACGAGGCGTGGGAGCGGGCCTCCGAGAGGCTGCGCAGGCGGATCGTGGGCTCGTGCAGGATGCGGTTGGCGATCGAGCGGGCGAGCGCCTCGACGCGCACGAGGTCGCGCGGGGAGGCGGACTCCCAGCGACCGTCGTTCTCCGCCAGCACCTGCGCTACGATCGCGTCGCCGTGCTCGCGCAGCGCGCTGACGGTCGGCAGGGCATCCAGCTGGCCGAGCCAGCCGGCGAAGCGGCGGATCTCCTCCTCGACGATCTGCTCGGCCCGCGGAACCTCGCTCGCGCGGGTGTCGAGGTTGCGCGCGACCACCTGCTGGAGGTCGTCGATGTCGTACAGCGTCACACCCGCGAGCTCTCCGCAGCGCGGGTCAATGTCGCGCGGCACGGCGATGTCGATCAGCAGCAGCGGTCGTCCCTCTCGCTGGTCGAGCACCTGCGCGAGCTCGTCGCGGCCGACGATCGGGTGCGGGGAGGAGGTGGACGAGACGACGATGTCAGCCGTCGCCAGCTGCTCGGGCAGGCCGTCGAGGCCGACGACGGAACCGCCGAAGCGCTGCGCGAGGCTGCGCGCGCGGTCGGCGTGGCGGTTGGCGACGAAGATTGTGCCGGCCCCCCGGTCGGCGAGCGCCCGCGCGGTGAGCTCGCTGGTTTCGCCGGCGCCGAGGATCACCACGTGGCGCTCGCGAAGGTCGCCCAGCAGCTCGACGGCCAGCCCGACCGCGGCGGAGGGGACGCTCACGTGGCTGGAGCCGATGCTTGTCTCCGAGCGCACCCGCTTGCCGGCCGTCAGCGCGGCGCTCCACAGGCGGTTGCTGAGCGGCCCGGTGCAGCCGGCCTGCAGCGCCGCCTCGAAGGCGCGCTTGACCTGCCCCTGGATCTCGGCCTCGCCGACGATCATCGATTCGAGGCCCGCGGTCACCCGGTAGAGATGGCGCGCGGCATCGCAGTTGCGCGGCGAGTAGATCTCCCGCGCCAGCTCGGCGAGGCCGATCGAGGCATGGTTGGCAAGCATCCCCAGCGCGTCGTCCTGCGCCTGAACCAGATCCCCGCCCGGCCCGCCGACGACGAGGTAGAGCTCGGTGCGGTTGCAGGTGCAGAGCACCACGGCCTCGCGCACCTCGGGGGTGGCGATCAGCCGCTGGGCGAGTTTCATCGCGCCCGGCTCGGTGAACGCCAGGCGCTCACGCAGCGCGACTGGAGCGGTCTTGTGCGAGATGCCGAGTGCCAGCAGTTCGCTCATGCGTGGGTGGACTCCAGCTCGACGGCTTCGGGCTCGTGCGTCTCTCGCTCTGCGAGCTCGAGCAACTCCCCTAGCTGCCGCTCGATGCGGCTGAGGCGGATCGCCATGATCGCCACGTAGATCAGCACCAGCAAGAACAGCACGATGTAGGCCGCCGCCACGTACTTGCCAGCGGTGTGCAGCGGTAGGGCGGGGGTCTCCGCAAAGAGCATCAGGAGACCTCCGACAGGCTGGGGGCGGCACTGCGCGGCCGGCGCGCGTGAGCCTCCGCATCGTCGGAGAGCCGCCGCCGCAGCGCGCGCAGCTGCCCGCGGGCGTGCTTGGCCGTCAGCTCGTACTTGCACAGCGTGGCGAACAGCAGCGCCATCGCCAACAGCGACACCAGCAGTGTGAGCGCCATCGAGCCCGGCAGGTTGGAGGTACTGGAGAACACGCGTGGGTGCACGTAGGCGGTCGAGAGGTTGACCGCCATGTAGTTGAGCGGCACGAACGCCCCCGCGGTGATCGCAAACACCGAGGCGTAACGCGCCTGACGCTCGGGATCTTCGATCGCGAAGCGCATCGGCTGGTAGGTCGCGTACAGCAGGAAGATGATCAGGAACGACACCAGCGTGGGCTCGCTCCATACCCACCAGTGCCCCCACGAACCCTTCGCCCAGATCGACCCGGTGATCAGCGTGCCGACGGCGAAGATCAGGCTCATGTGGATCACCACATAGGAGCGCATGTCCCAGCGCGAGTCGCGCGTACGCAGGTGCTGGATCGCGAGCAGCCCGCCGAGCACGAAGCCGCACAACGCGACGATCGCGAGGGGAACGTGCACGTAGAAGATCTTCTGCAGGAAGCCCTGTTCGGCTTCGAGGGGTGCGTAGAAGAAGACCAGCCCCAGGGCGAGCGCCATCGCGGCGACGGTGGCGATGCTGAGCGTAGGCAGGCCCCGTCCGTAGAGCGGGTGAGGGGTGCGGCCGCGGGCGGTGGAGGGGCTGGCGGTGATGGTTCTGGTCCTCAAAGGAAGATCGAAGTTAACGCGGGCGGAGGGTGCGTGGGATGGGTCTAGTCCTCCAAAAGAAAGTCGAACACGGCGTAGGCG
>CAYNGQ010000103.1:0-6104 GCA_964396735.1 uncultured Solirubrobacteraceae bacterium
AGCACCTCGATCGTGCGCGAGTGAAACCCGCCGGCCCGCGAGCCGGCGAGCACATGATCCGCGCGCCGCTCGAGGACCGCCACGTCGACCTTCGCCAACGCCAACTCAGCCGCCAGCATCATCCCCGCCGGACCGCCTCCCGCGATCACCACCGCGTGCGCGGTCATAGCCACACTCCCACCGGATACGTCGACAACAACACAGGCATCTCGCGACTCCAATCTCTGTAGGTACTGGTCTCGGCCAGCGGTTTTACCGCACAACCCGCGGCTTCATGAAGGCCCCGTGTTTGGTATAAATTGGAGGTGGAGAGGAGCAGGTAACCGCCTTCCACTCTCGTTGGTGACGACTGTTGGCCGTCCGCACTCAGGGCTCGGCCGGCTGCCTGACCCGAGCACTCGCCGAGCGCACCAGATCGCGCGCGCCACGCAGCTCGCGGGCGGTGAAGAAGCGGGTCGCGATCAGCAGCGCGGGGGCGAGCATGAACCACAGCGCCCGCAGCGCGAGACCGCCGAGGCCGCTGGTCGGGAGCAGCAGCTCGCCCGAGACCGCGACCGTCGCGAAGATCGCGACCAGCAGCGCTAGGCGAGGCCAGTCGAAGGCCACGTGGAAGAGCGAGCGCGTGAGGGTGTAGAGGACCGTGAGCATCGCAATATAGGCTCCGCAGAGGGCCAGGCCGGCTCCCGCGATGCCGAGGTTGGCGCCGCCCGCGGGCACCAGCCACAGCAGCAGCGCCACGTTGACGGCCAGGCCGGCGGCCGCCGCGGGAAAGTTGCGGGTGGTGTTGCCTGCGCGGCCGGCCAATACCATCAGCACCGGGTAAAGGCCGTACAGCGCCCAGCCGAGCGCGAGCCACGGCAGCGCCTTGTAGGCGCCGAAGTATTCGGGTTCCGAGAGCAGGCGCACCAGCCAGCGGCCGAGCAGCGCCACGCCGCACACCATCAACCCCGTCGCCAGCACGTAGTAGGTGGTGACGAGGGCGTAGAGCCGCGAGGCATCCTTGTCGCTCTTGATCGAGTAGGCCAGCGTCGGCCACGCGTACTGGAAGCCCCTTACCAGCAGGAACACCACGGTCGCGAGCTGCAGCGCGATCGAGTAGAGGCCGGCAGCGCTTTCCGAGTAGACCCGGAAGAGGTAGAGGCGGTCCACCACCTGCAGCGCGTACACGCTGGCGTCGGCCGGCACGGTCGGCACGCCGAAGCGGAGCATCGCGCGCAGGTCGTGGACGCGGAAACGGAGGGAGAAACGGCGGGCACGAGCCAGCACGACCCACAGGCCGAGCACGACGATCGCGGAGGCGCCGAAGTTGCCCAGGAGGAGGCCCCTGGCCTGCTGGTCTGCGAACACGACCAATAGGACCGTGAACGTGACGGTCATCGCCACGTTTGCCATCGAGGCGTACAGGTAGGCGCGCGCGCGTTCGTCCACGCGCAGCTGGGCATAGGCCATTTCGAGGTTGGTGAAGGCCCACATGCCGAGGATCGCGCAGTCCATCAGGTCGGGGTCGCGGAAGCCGAGGATCAGCTGGCAGAGGTCCGCCGAGAAAGCCAGCGCGACCAGCCCCGCGAGCGTCGTCGTCCACGCGACTGTCGCCGTCACCGTGCGCGCGATCCTGGCGCGGCGCTGCTGGTCGTGGTCGGTGAAGTAGAAGCGCACGAACGCCTCCCCCAGCCCCACACGCAGAAAGATGCTCGACAGGATCACCGCCGTCAGCAGCGACTGGTAGGCGCCGTAGCCCTGCGTTGGCACGTGGCGCGTGTAGAGCGGCAGCAAGATCACCGCGAGGCCCTTCGCCACGATGTCGGCCGCCTGGTAGGCCGCGCCGGTGGTCAGCAGGCGCTTCAGGTAGTCGCGCACGCCCTCAGCTTGTCATCGCCGCCGGCTCGACGCGCGGCTCACGGCGCTGGGGCTCGACGCCGCCCGAAGCAGAGGCGAGCGCGACACCAATCGCCAGCAAAACCCACGTCTCCGGGTCCTCGAGGAAGTCGGCGTAGGTGAAGGTGTGCAACACCAGGGCCGCGAAGCAGGCCGCCAGCGCTGGCCGAAACGGGGATGCCGGCCGCAGGCCGGTGTCCCCCGGCTTCGGTCTGGGAGGTGAGCGGCCGGCCCCCCGGAACAGCACCGCGAAGGCCACGACGAGCAGCGCCACGTACAGCGCCAGGCCCACGATCCCCTGCTCGGCCGCGACCGTAATCGGGATCGTGTGCGAGGCCGAGGTCGCACTCGTGCTGGTGACGTGTTCGTGGGCACGGTACTCCCGCGCGAACGAGCCCGGCCCGAAGCCCTGCAGGGGACGGTCGGCGAACAGACCCAGCCCTCCTTCGATCAGCTTCGTGCGCCCGCTGGTGGCGTTGCTCGCCGAGCCGCCTTTGCCCGTCAACCCGAGGTGCAGGCTCGGCGGCGCCACCGCCACCGCGACCAACGCGATCGCCGCCAGCGCGAACGTCACGTAGATCGTGCCGCGGACGTCCCAACGGTAGGCCGCCAGCACCGCCAGGCCGAGTAGCAGGGCCGCGATGCTCGACTGCGAGAAGCTCGTCACCAGACCCGCCAGCAGCCACAGCAGCACCGCCCCTCCCAGTAGCACCTCGCGCCGGCGCACGCCCCACAGCACCACCGTCGTCACCCCGATCATCACCAGCGCGAGGAACCGCCCGTAGATGTTTGGGTCGAAGAACAGCGAGTTCACCCGGAAGTAGTTGCCGTACTGGTCGGCCGCCACCACCTTCGGGTTCAGGAACAACTGCTTGCGGTCATACTCGACGAAGCCGATCCCCGCGAACACCACCGCGAGCGCCACCGCAACCGCGAGGCACTGCAGCAGCAGCTCGCGCGTCCACTGCACCTCGCGCAGCAGCGCGAACAAGAGCGCGAACGGCACGTAGAAGAAGACCATGTTCTCCAACGCCTTGGAGAAGTCCGCGGAGTAAGCGGCCTGCAGCGCGTACAGCACGACCGCGGCGAGCAGCAGCCATTCGAGTAAGATCGGCCCAGCACGTTCGGGGCACTCAAAGTCGTTGCGCAGCCGCGGAATCAGATACGCAAGCGCGCCGGCGCCGACCACCAGGTAGAGGGGAATCAGGAGATTCGAGGTACTGCCGCCAGTCGCGATCGGCAGGCGGAACGGCAGCGCGAAGATCGCTAGCAGCGGGAACGCTCGCGGTTCTCTGTAAATCAGCACGGCGAGCACGAGTACCACAATCACCCCCAATACGACCGCGGCGCCGGCCTCCGCGGGGTGGTGTCGCAGGTGTGTCAACTGCGAGGTGTGCCAGATGTCGGCCAGCAGCAACGCCGGTGTCACCACGAGCACGCCCAGCATCGCGAGCGCCCGCCAGCGTTCCGATACCTGCGGCGGACGCGCGAGCACAACCACCGCAACAAGCAGCGCCACCGCGATCACGCCAAGCTTCTCGACCCCCTCCCCAAAACCGTGCGCAGTGGCGAAGATCAGAGTGTTCATTTGGGATCATCCACGTGAGTAAGTGGGAAAAATGGCGCATAGGCGCTGGCCGAAACGGGGATGCTGGCCGAACGGGGGATGCTGGCCGAACGGGGGATGCTGGCCGAACGGGGGATGCGAGTCGCAGGCGAGCGTCCCCCCGCTTCGGTCGCAGGCGAGCGTCCCCCGGCTTCGGTCCTCCTGTCCGGCGTCGAGGCGTGGTTGCACCTCACGGTCGACTCTTCAGTTTGAAGGAGAGCGTGGACTTCACCGTGCGATCCAGACTCAGCAGTTTCACCTGAATGCGGTATTCACCGGATGGCGCTACACCGCCACTCTCTGCCGACCCCACCTGGCCGTTCCAGCAGAGCGAGAGCTGTTTGTACCGTTCGGCCGGCAGCGCATGCACGATCGTGGCCACACTCTTTTCGGCGGAGTTGATGATTTCCACCGTCACTGCTTCGGCCTGCGCCGGCTTGAACGAGAGATACTCGATCCGTTCGCTCGCGTTCACCCGCGAGGTTGGCACCCTGCCGCGACAGCGTGCCGCCGGCGAGCTCGTCGGGTAGAAGGCTTCGTCGGCCTCAAAATTCTGCACAGGCGTCGGGGTGTGCTTGAGCCGCTGCGTTAACACGAACGCGACGAAGCACGCCACCACCAACATGGCGAACACCACGCGCGCGAGCTTCTGAGCCTCCCGTGTCTCACCGGGCGCGACCCACCCAGCGGAGCCCCCTTGGGGGGCGGAGCTCATCCTTACTAATCCTTTCCATCCAAAGCGAAACGCTCCACGGTGTCCGAGCGCAGCCCCAGCCTCAACGTCTCCAGTGAGAGCACATCGTTCGGGGCGATGTTGCCGAGGTTGCACTCGCTGCCGAAGAAATCGAGCAGCCACACCTGCTGGCCCTTGAGCGGCGCCTCGAAGATCATCCGCTCACTGTCCACCGCGTGCGCGATCTCGTCGATCAGGCCGCTGCGCACCTCGCCGTCGGCGCGGTAGATGCCGGCCGTGCCCGACTCGCGCGCCTCGGCGATCACCTTCCACGCGCCTGCCTCCAGGTCGCGTTCGATCTGCTCCACCCATACGTACGGGGCCATGATGAAGTCGGCGTCCTTGCTGCCGACCTCGGCGAGCACGGTGAAACCGGCCGCGACGAGCGTACGGATCAGGTGGGACTTCACCTCGGGCTCCAGTGTGATCGTGCCGTCGGAGACCTCGACGTGGCACAGCCCGAGCTCCTTCAGCCAGGCGATCAGCCCCTCGACGCGGCCCTGCTTGATCGCCAGCTCGGTCAGCGTGCCGCCGAGCACCACCGGGATGCCGTGCGCGGCGTAGCGCTCCAGCTTCGGCTTCAGGTTGGCGCTGACCAGCGCCGTGCCCCAGCCCAGCTTGACGATGTCCACGTACGCGCCGGCGACCTCCAGCATCCCCTCCGCCTCGGCGCCCGACAGGCCCCGGTCGAGCACGTGCGTGAGTCCCCGCGCACGCGGCTTTGCCGAGCGCTCGGGGAGCTTCAGGAAGCTGCTGGGCGGGGGCTCCGGGCTCATGCGCACTCGCGGGGAAGAATCGGCCGGGCGCCCACTAGCCGGCGGACGCTTCGCCGCCGGGCGTTTCGCTCGCGGCGAGGGCTTCGTTGCCCTGCGCTTCGCCACTCCCGGCGCCCGGTGAGCCGCCCGCCGCCCCTTCGCTCGACGCCGCTTCGCCGCTCCCGGAGCCGACTAGCGATTCCTTGTCGGCGCCGGCGATCACGACCACCGTGGCCCCGCCCACCAGCGGTGTGAGCGCGCCTTCCATCGGCGTCACTTCGCCGATGCCGAGCGTCTGGCCCACGTGCTGCGCTTCGGTACGGTGACCGCTCGCGTACTCGACGACCGAGGCCGAGCGGGCGCTCGGGGGCTTCGCGCTCGACGCCGCCGCCAGCGCGTAGCCGCTCTGGCGCAGGTTCCCCGCCAGCTTGTGCGCCAGCCCTTCCGCTTCGGTGGCGTTCAGCACGACCACGTGCGTGGTCGCCGGGCTCGCCACGGCGACGTGCCCATGGTGCCCGCCACTCACGGTCGAGTGCGTCGTGGCCCCCGCGCTCGGGCTGTTCGACCCGCCGCCGCTGGAGAGCAGGATCGCGGCCAGCACCGCCACGCCCACAACCACGCCGCCAATGATCAGCGCCACCGTTTTGCGCGAGGAGGGCTCCTCTTCGACCAAAAACTTGGGCCCACCCGTCCCCGGAGCGCCACCGTCCCGCCCCAAAGCCCGCACGCTGCCCGGGGCGGCGGCACGCGCGGGGGTCGGCCGCGGAGCGACAGGGGCGGGAGGACGCGGCGGCAGCGGTTTGGAGCTCACCCCCGCCGGGGCGGGCGGGACACCGGTCTTCGCGGGAGTCGGTGGCACGGGCGCGCGCGGAGCGGCAGGCTGGGGGGGATCCGCGACACGCGACGCCACCGCGGTGGAAGTCGCGGCAGCCGCCAGCGTCGCCGGCGCGAGCGCACCCGCCGCGACGGCCGGCTCCGCTTCGGGCGGCTGCAGCTCCTGTGCCTCCTGCACAGGCGTTAGCTCAGCCTCCGCGGCAACCGGCGAGGCCTCGACCGGGGCCCGCGGTTTGGCGGCCTCCCCCTCCGCCGCCGGGGTTGGCGGCTGCGGCTGCGTCTCCTCCGGCTTCGCGCCCTC
>CAYNGQ010000104.1:0-1992 GCA_964396735.1 uncultured Solirubrobacteraceae bacterium
CACGAAGGTCGAGAAGCGCGAGGTCACCGAGAAGCCGCCGATGCTCTACGACCTGACGTCGCTGCAGCGCGACGCCAACACCCGCTTCGGCTTCTCCGCGCGGCGCACGCTCGGCGCCGCCCAGCGGCTGTACGAGGAGCACAAGGCGCTCACCTACCCGCGCACCAACTCGCGCTACCTCACCAAAGACATGATCCCCGAGATCAAGCCCACCGCGGAACTGGTCGGGGCCAACAAGGAGTACGCGGCTGGCGCTGCCTACGTCACCTCGCTCGACGTGCTGCCGCTGGGGCGCGTGGTCAACGACGCCAAGGTGACCGACCACCACGCGATCATCCCCACCCGCACCGAGCACAAAGTCGATCGCATGTCCGACGACGACCGCCGGGTGTACGACCTCGCGGTGCGCCGCTTCCTCGCCGTGTTCCACCCCGAGGCGGTGTTTGAGAACACCCGCGTGGAGACGACGATCCCCGCCGCCGGTGGCGAGCGCGCCGGCAAGTACGTGTTTCGCACCCGCGGCAAGCTGCTGATCGTGCCCGGCTGGCGCGGCGTCTACGGCCAGGGGGTGGTCGGCGGCGAGCAGCGCGGTGGCGAGGAGGACGAGGGCACCGACCAGCTGCTGCCACGCCTGATCGAGGGTGAGCACGTGGCGACGCGCGAGATCAAGAGCCTCGCCAAGGAGACCAAGCCACCGCGTCGCTACTCCGACGCCTCGCTGCTCGGCGCGATGGAGACCGCCGGCAAGCTGGTCGACGACGACGAGCTGCGCGAGGCGATGAAGGAGTCCGGGATCGGCACCCCCGCCACCCGCGCCGCGATCATCGAGCGGCTGATTACCGTCGGCTACATCGAGCGCGACGGACGCTCGCTGGTGGCCACCGAGAAGGGCCTCAACGTCGTGCGCCTGCTCGGCCGCCACCCCCTCACCTCGCCCGAACTGACGGGGCAGTGGGAGCACCGCCTGGACGCGATCGAGCGGGGCGAGGACTCGCGCGAGCACTTCATGAAGGACATCGCCGGCTTCGCCGGGGAGACCGTGAAGATGCTCGACCACGCGCTCAAAGACGTTCGCATCCCCAAAGCCAACCTCGGGCCCTGCCCGATCTGCGGGCACCCGATCGTCGAAAACCGCAAGGGCTACTCCTGCTGGGCGCGCAACGACCCTGGCTGCGGCTTCGTGATCTGGAAGTCCAAAGCGGGCAAGACCCTGCCGCTCGCGGTCGCCCGCGAGCTGATCCGCACCGGCTACACCGCCCGTCCCGTCAGCGGCTTCAAGGGGCGCTCCGGGCGCTCCTTCCGCTCCCATCTCGCGCTGCAGCAGACGCCCGACGGCAAATGGCGAGTGGAGTTCAACGAGGCCTGGGCGAAGGCCGGGGCCAAGCCGCCCGACCACGAGACGGTCGCCGGGGAGGCCGGCGAGCCAGCCGCGGAGGCGCCTGAGCAGGTGGCGGCCGAGTCCGAGGCGGTCGCCGCGGTCGCCGAGAGCTGATCGGTCGCCGCGTCTGTGGTGTCGGGCTGGTGCGCCACCATAGGCGGCCATGCCGATCACGCTGATCACCGGGCCCGCCAACGCCGGGAAGGCCGGAGTGGTGATGGAGGCCCTCACTGCCCACCGCGCGCGTGGAGAGCGGCCGCTGCTGGTCGTGCCCACCCACGCCGACGTGGAGCGCTATCGGCTGGAGCTGGGCGAGCACGAGCTCGCTGCCGAAGGGACCGCCGCGCGGGTCGGCGCAGAGGTTGGCGTGGGCGCCACCCTGGGTCCGCGAGCCCGCGTGGTGCGCTTTCAAGGCCTGCTCGCCGAGACGCTCCGCCGCGCCGGCTCCACCGAGCGCCCGCTCGGGCGGTTGGCACGCGAACGTGCGCTGGCCGCGGTGCTGCGCAACGCAGGCAGAGAGCGTGCCGGCACCGGTGGGCGTCCCGGCGCCGACAAGCGCACGGCCCCACAAGCGTCGCCCCCACAAGCGTCGCCCCCACAAGCGCTGTCCCCCA
>CAYNGQ010000105.1:0-1544 GCA_964396735.1 uncultured Solirubrobacteraceae bacterium
CTTGGCCAGGTCCAGCGTGCGCAGCCCCAGCTCGCGCTTCATCGGCGCGCCGGAGAGCACGAACTCGTGCATGCACAGGCGGTCGAACGCGGGCGGGAGGTACTCGGCGACGCCGAGCGCCTTCAGCCGGGCCAGCAGGTAGTTGGCGTTGAGCACCGCGGTCTCCGACGCCTCCTGCAGCCCATCGGAGCCCAGCGAGAGGATGTACGCGTAGGAGCGCACGAACACGCCGTAGTTGCCCTGGAAGCCGCGCAGGCGCCCGATCGACTTCGACCCGACAGTCCCCTCGCCGTAATCGAGATCGAAGAGCGTAGCGGGCCCGCCCTCGGCAGCCGATGATCCACCATTGTGGACAGCGCCCTCGCCGCGATGGCCCCCAGCGAAGCCGTGCCGATCCTCGCGCCTGACGACCCCGGGTACCGGCAGAAACGGCGCGATCCGCTCGGAGACCGCGATCGGCCCCGAGCCGGGGCCACCGCCGCCGTGGGGCTGGGTGAAGGACTTGTGGAGGTTGAAATGGACGATGTCGAAGCCCATGTCGCCCGGCCGCGAGAGCCCCATCACCGCGTTGAGGTTGGCGCCGTCGTAGTAGAGGGTGGCCCCGACCCCGTGCACGATCCGGGCGATCTCCTCGATGTTGGGGTCGAACAGGCCGAGTGTGTTGGGGTTGGTGAGCATCAGGCAGGCCACATCGGAGCCGGCCTTCGCGCGCAGGTCGTCGAGGTCGATGCCCCCGTGGGAGTTGGTCGCGAGCTTGACGACCTCCAGGCCGGCCATCGTGACCGTGGCGGGGTTGGTGCCGTGCGCGGTATCGGGGGTGAGCACCTTGTGGCGGGTCTCGCCGCGATCCTCGTGGTAAGCACGGGCGAGGAGCACGCCCGCGAGCTCGCCGTGTGAGCCGGCGGAGGGCTGCAGGCAGACGTGCGGTAGGCCCGCGATCTCACCCAGGGCCGCTTGGAGGTTCCACATCAGCTCGAGCGCTCCCTGCGCGCCCTCGGGGTCCTGCAGGGGATGCAGACGGGCGTGACCGGGCAGCGCGGCGACGCGCTCGTGCAGGCGGGGGTTGTGCTTCATCGTGCACGAGCCCAGCGGGTAGAAGCCGGAGTCGAGGTCGAAGTTGCGCTTGGAGAGGCGCACGTAGTGACGCACGATCTCCGGCTCGGAGAGCTCCGGCAGCCGGGGCGGCTCGACGCGGCGCAACTCGCCCAGCAGCTCCGCGGAGTCGACTGCCGGGACGTCGAGCGCGGGGCACTGGAACGCGCGCCGTCCCGGTGCGCCCTTCTCGAAGATCGTGAGCACGGGCTCCTCCAGCGGCGTACCTGCGCTCATCGGCGTGCTCATGGCCGAGCCCGCCGGTGTGCCCGATGCACTCGCTACGTTTGCTGCGCTCGTCGCGGCGCTCACGCCGGCACCGCCTGCTCGGGGTTTTCGGCGGGAGCTCGAGCCGCGCTCTCCGCACTGCGCTCGGCGGCGACTGCGGTCCCGAGGACCTCGGCGAGCCGGTCGATGTCGGCGCGGTCGCGGCGCTCGGTGAGCGCGACCAG
>CAYNGQ010000106.1:0-12766 GCA_964396735.1 uncultured Solirubrobacteraceae bacterium
ATCCGCCGCCCCGAAGGCAATCCCTGATAAGGAAGAGGTCCCTGGTTCGAATCCAGGATCGCCCATAGCCAAAAGGCAGCGATTAGCAGGGTATTTTTGGCTTGGACGGTTTTCGTGGTACTCCGGTGGTACTACAAGTTGCTTCCGATTGCAAAGTCGGCGGCCGTCGGGGCGGGCCGTTCGGCGGTTCATCGCTGGCGCGGTAGGCCAGATGTAGCGGTGCTGGCCCTTGACGTACGAGCGTTCTACAGCCTAAAGTCGAGCGCCGCACCGGCCCGGCAAGACTGATCGCCACGGCCGCGAACCGAATACTTGTGGCCGGGCGAGTGTTGGTCGCACCCGCCCGGCCTGTGACAACCGAAGAACACGCTTCGGATGTCACGGGTGGAACCGTAGCCCTCCCGGCTGCGGGCGTCCAGTCAGGCTTCCCGACGGGGCTTCTTCGGCCGGCCGAAGGGAGTCCCGATGACCGTCACCATTCCGATCGAGCTCGTCTCGCTTGTGCGCGACGGGTTGTACTTCGATCTCGATGGCCAGCTGCAGGAGGCGAGTGCGCTGGTCGAACCCCGCGACCGCGGCGACATCCACGAAGCGGTCGATGCGTGCCTCGCGCGGGCGATCCAGACGCGCGCGCCGCTCGACGCTGTGGGCTGGATCGAGCCGGTCGAGCTCTCAGCCGTGGAGGTCGACGCACGGGAACACCGCGACGCGCTGATACGGGCGTTGCTGACGCGCGCGGAGGTCGAGCACAACGCCGCCGAAGACTGCAACGCGACGACCGGAGATCGCAAACGGGCGCGCGAGCGCATGGGGCAACTCGCACAACTGGTGATTGAAGTCGAGGCGGCGAGCGTATAAATGCGTGCGATCCCTACGCGTGTGCTGTCTGGATGCGCTCGAACCGACGGTGTCGATCTGATCGGGTCGAATGTGCGGCTTGGCCGGGTGATCCGTCGTCTACGCCGTGACCGGGGTCTCTCGATGGCGGCGCTCGCGTCAAATGCCGGCGTGTCCCCGAAGAATCTCGCCTTGGTTGAGCTTGGGAAGGGCAACCCCACCTTCATGACGCTTGTCGCGCTCGCGGGGAGCCTCGGCGTTCGCCTTGGCGAACTCATGCGTGCCGCCGAAGTTGAGATCGGGGCGAGACATGCGGGCCAGTTCGCGGACGGGGAGGGAGTGAGCCAATGAGCGCCCCCGATCCTCAGAGCGAACCCGTCCAGTTCTACGAATACGCCAAGCGACGCCAAGCGTGCGGGCTGGGGACTCTCCCACCGCCGTGCGATCATCGCGTTCCGACGGAGCGGCACGTCGAGATGCTGCACCTGTGGCTGGTCGAGGGTCTGACACTGCGCGCGATCGGTGAATGCCACGGCGTCACCGGCGTGCGCGTGCGGCAGATACTCGCGCACTACTTTCAGGTCGCAGGGGCACGGTTTCGTGGCCGCGGTGGCCTGGCGACAGAGGAGCGCCGGCTGACCCCCGAGGAGTTCGAGGAGCACTTCGGGCAGCTTCCCACGGACGGGGAGGGTTGAGGGGATGCCGGTGCTCGACGGTATGGAGCCGCCGTGGGTAGCTGTTGCGTTTGGCTGGCGGCTGCGGGAGGTGCGCGCCGAGCGGGGCGTCTCGCGGTATGGGCTCGCACGCCGGACGGGCTTGCATCCGACGGCGGTCGGCCGGTTCGAGCGCGGGGTGCGCGAGCCGCGCGTTTCAACTGTGCTGCGTCTCGCGCGCGGCCTTGGCGTGGAGCCCGGCGTGCTGCTCGATGGGCTCGCGGTGAAGCCTGGACAGTGGGGGGAGGCGTGATGGCTAGCGGTGAGTCGTTTTACCGCCGGATGGATGTGAAGGTTCCGTGCGGGTTCATCGACCTGCTGCGCGAAGCGGTGTTGCGTGAACGTGGGGCCGGACGGGATGCGATCGTCGTGGCGCTGCGTGAGCAGGAGAAGTTCGAGTACGAGCGGTTGCGCGGCGCGAAAGGCGCGCAGCGCCGCGCTGTGTTTTGGAACCTGAAGCGGATCGATGCGTTCCTTGCGAGCATCGGCGCGGACGAGAGCCCGGAGTTAATCGCGCTCGGTCGCGCGATTCGTGACGCACGCGAACGGAAGAGGTTGACTCCGGAGCGCCTCGCCGAGAGGACAGGACTCGATGAGGATTACATGCTCGCGCTGGAGGCGGGCCGGTGCAACGTCCCCTACGAGCTGCTGTTCGACCTTGCGGACGCGCTCGGCGTGGCCCCCGGCACGATCGTGCGCAAGGCGGTGAGGAGACGATGACGCCGGCGGCGAGCAGTGCGGTAGCCGTTGATGCCTACACCGCCGAGCGCGCCCGGCTGCTGGCCGTGTTCGGGGGGAACCTGCGTGGCTTGCGCGAGCGGCGGGGTATTGCGCAGGAACGCCTTGCGGATCTCGCCAACGTTCACCGCAACGAGATCGGCGTCCTTGAGCGTGGGCAGTGCGAGCCGGGTCTTCTCATGCTGCTGATCCTCGTGGATGCGCTGGAGGTTCCGTTGACGGAGCTGGCAAACGGTGTGTCAACGCCGAGGCAGCGCAGGTCCGCGCGGGGCATGAAGACGTGAAGGTTGGGCATGACGCCTATACCACGGAGCGCGCGCAACTGCTGGCCGCGTTCGGTGAGCGGCTGCGTGGCGCACGCGACCGCGCCAGGAAACGCTAGCGCGCCACGCCTGTGTGCACCGCACACAGATAGGGGCGTTGGAGCTGGGGCAGCGCGAGCCGCACCTGACGACGCTGCTGATTCTCGCCGACGCGCTCAGTGTGCCGGCCGGTGTGCTGCTGGCAGGCCTCCCCGCGCCGCGGGAGCGAAAGCCACCCACGCACTCCAAGAGTGGACGGTTGCGATGACACGGCGCTGGCTCGGCGTCGTCTGGCGTGGCTGCTGCCGCTTCACACCGACCTCACAATTCTCTCGCAGTTGGCGGCGACTCTCGTGCGCTCGGAGTCGGTAGCGTTGGCTGCGTGAACACCCTGGCTGGCTGCTAGGCGAAGCTCCGCCGGGCGAAACGCCACGTAAGCTCGCTCCGGCACTCGATCAGGAAGCAGCACGGAGATAGCTTTTCGGTCCCGCTCAGATCGTCTGGCGCGTCGAGAGCGTGCCAGAGGTCCGCGAGTCGTGGGGGGCTTGCCGTAGTCCACTCGGGGGATGCGCCTGACGATGAGGTGGAAGGGGAAGAAGGCGTGTGCCCTGAGCGGGGGCGTAGGGTGCGTGCATGCCTAGACGGGATCGCGTCGTCTTGGGGACGGCCCTCATGGTGATTGGGGCAACCGTGGGAGCCGCGTGGGTGCTGGGGCACCGGGCGGAAATGCTTCCGTTCTGGCCTGTTTGGGTCTTCGTTGCGGTCTTCGCTGTCGGCGTCCTGTTTGTGGCGTCGGCTGCCCGCGCAGAGATTGACCCTGGCCACGTTGCCGAGCTTCGAGCGGTCACGGGTCGTCTGCTCGACGTTGCAAACGGCGGCGACAGCGAGCCGTATCGAAGCGCGCAGCGGATCGATCGTGCGCTCTACCTCACGGCCACCATGACCGGACTGCGCCAGGGCGAGCTGATCGCGCTGCGCTGGCGGGACGTTGACTGGACCGCTGGCCGCGTCCGTGTACGCCAGAACTACGTCCTCGGCGAGTTCGGCACCCCCAAGTCCCGCCGCTCCACCCGCAGCGTCCCAATGGCAGACTCGCTCGCCGTCGAGCTACGCCACCTGCATCGGGCGTCGAACTGGACAGCCGACGACGACCTCGTGTTCGCCGACCCCGACACAGGCGGGCCGCTCGACAAGGCAGCCATCCGCCGGCGCTACCGCCGCGCACTCAAAGCCGCGAACCTCGACGAATCCCACAGGTTCCACGACCTCCGCCACACCTTCGGCACCCGCATGGCGGGCGCCGGGACGCCAATGCGAACCCTACAGGAGTGGATGGGCCACCGCGACATCGAGACGACCCAGCGATACGCCGACTACGCGCCGAGCCCGCACGAGGTCGTGTTCGTAGAAGTTGCATTTGGTGGCATCGGGGTCAATCCCCCGCCAACGGAGCAACTATAGGCAGCAAGGAACCCGCTGATCTGAGGCTCGATCGGGCCACCGGCGGGCCGTGAGCGCGGCCACGCATGGTCTGCGTCTGGCTCGAATCAAACGATTGGGTTGAGTCAGAACACTCTGTCTTCGGCATCTGATAGAACCCGCCCAACAATTCGTCAGAGCGACAGTGGGGAGGCGGACAGGGTGGGCGCGATACGAGGCGGCAGAGCTGGATCGGCGGTCTATGGCGATCGGTGTCGCTCCCGTGCTGGCTGGGCGCGGGGCGGCGTTGGTCTCTTGGCGGCGTTACTCGTGTTGGCGGCGCTACCAGCGGGAGCCTCGGCTGAACCGCTGTGTACGGACAAATGGGCTGGCGGGAGCTCGGGGTCGTGGCAGACGCCGGGCAACTGGTCGACCGGCAAAGTGCCGACCTCGGCAGATGTCGCGTGCATCGGCGCGGGCACGACGGTCGAAGTCGCAAGCGGCGCGAACGCGGCCGGTGTACTGGAGGACGAAGGGACGCTCGTGTTGAGGGGCGGCTCGCTGGAATTGGCCAGCGCGCTTGAAGAATCTACGGTTTATTCGCTTACCGCCAGCGGGGGCACGCTGAGTGGAGCGGCGAGGCTGGATGTCTCCTCGTCGTTGTCGTGGACGGAAGGTAAGATGGAAGGATCGGGGTCCACGGTGTTGAAGGCTGCGGCCTCGGGAACGGTGCGTGCCATTTCGGTGCGGTTGAGCGAACGGCGACTGGTCAACGAAGGCACGCTCACGTTGAAAGCGGGCTCAATCGAAATCGAAAACGGCGGGGTGTTCTCCAACAGCGGGACGCTCAACCTGAACGATACCGAAAAAGCGTGTGAAGAAGGCTGCAACCGCAAAGGGCTTGAAAAAAGCACGGGGGCGGCTAGCTTCGTGAACACCGGCACGGTGCAGAAAACTGAAGGTACTGGCGAAGTCGGGTTCGGCGTGGACGTCGAAAACCTCGGGACGATCCACAGCAAAACCGGGACGATCGGGTTCTACGGTAGCTCCAACTCCTCCGTGCTGGGAAACGGCAGTGTGCTCGAAGGCCCAATCAACGTTCAGGAAGCAACCCTCACTGGCGATGACTTCAAAGTCACGAGCGGCGAACTGACGCTCGCCTCGGGAATGTTGAACATGGCCGAAGGCGACACCGCCACCGTCAGCGTGCTGGCGATGACGGGCGGCACGGTGACGGGCGCAGGCACCCTCAAGGTCACAGAAACGCTCTCATGGCCGGATGAAAGCGTGATGTCCGGGTCAGGGTCAACAGTGCTGGCCTCAGGAGCGACCGGGTCGATCAGCGTGCCAAGTGTCGACAACGCGAAACTCGCCAAGCGGTCGCTCATCAACGAAGGCACGCTAACGATCGTTTCGGGGCGCCTCCTGCTCTCCGAAGAAGCGAAGGTCGAAAACAAGGGCACGCTGCAGGTCAACTCGGAATCCACTGACGCGATCAAGTTGGCCTCCGGCGGCTCAGGCAAGGTCGTGAACACCGGCACCGTCGAGAAGTCCTCGGGCACGGGAACCTCGCAGGTAGCGGTACTGATTGAAAGCAGCGGCACCGTGGAAGGACAGAAAGGGCAGCTCGCGTTCATCGAAGGCGGATCGTCCACGTCGACCGGTAAATGGGTGGGCGACGAAGGAGCATCCGTCGCGCTCGCCGGCGGCTCGTTCACGCTAGCCGGCAGCAGCTGGTCTGGGACCGTAGACATCACCGCAGGGACCGTCACCGCCGAAGGCTTGACCGACAGCACCGGCCAGGCAAACCTACAGGGCGGCACGCTGAGCATCGCGAACACATCGGCGAGCACGATCAACCATTTGCTGATGACGGCCGGCACGCTGAGCGGCGCGGGAACGCTGAAGATCACCGGGCAGCTTGAATGGGCCGGTGAAGGCGCGAAGATGTCAGGGACCGGATCGACGGTACTGGAAGCCGGCTCGTCGGGGAAGATCGAAGTCGAAACACCCGCCGAAGTAAACGGCCGATCGCTTGCGAACCACGGGACGCTGACGTGGGCCTCGGGAGCGCTCGTCCTCGCCGAAGGCGCAAAAGTCTTGAACACCGCGACCTTCTACGCCAACGACAACGGCAAAAGCACATCATGCGGCGGGCTTTGCAGATCCGAGGGCATCGACCCCGGCACAGGCTCAGGCACCGTCGAAAACACCGGCTCGTTCATCAAGTTCGCCGGCACCGAATCCGAGGTCGAAGTCCCCTTCAACAACCAAGGCACCGTAACCACCGAAGCCGGCAAATTCAAATTCGACGGCGGCGGGTTCAGCGAACACACCGCCACGGGCTCATGGAACGCGATCGGCAGCTCAACGTCGATCGAATTCTCCGGCGGGACCTTCACGCTCGGCTCCGGAACCAACGTCGCCGGGGAACTCATCTTCAGCGGCGGCGAAGTCAAAGCCAGCGACCTGCAAGGCCCAAGCGCCGAGGCCGAGATCAAAGCCGGCACCCTGGAACTCACCGGCCCCGCGACCTCAGTCCTCAAGGGACTCGGGGTGCTACACCCCGGCGGAACTCTCAAGGGCAGCGGCAGCGTCGACGTCTCCACCTCGTTCGTAGCTAGCGAAGGAAGTATCAAAGGTGGGGGCGCAGTGCTGCTTGAATCGGGGGCGAAAAGCACAATCGAAAGCGGCACGCTGGATGTCGAACGTGAATTTATCAACGAAGGTACAGTGACATGGGCATCAGGCGTAATCGAAGTCGCCAACGCACTGATAGAAAACAACGGGACAATCATCGCTCATGACGAAAAAGGATGCGAAGAATGCCGCACCGGCCTGTTCAAAAAGGAAGGCGCACTCACAGCGCTGTTCGTGAATAACGGAACGCTGACAAGAACAGGTGGAGCAGAAGGAAGAACAATCATTGGCGGTCATTTTGAAAACTATGGGGTAGTCGAAGAACCGGTAGGCAACTTTGTATTCAACGAACCTGTGTACTCGGAATCCGAAACACAATACGGCGGTACCGAAAACGTGCAAGACCCTGTCCAATGTGGCGAAGACGAATCGGTGAGTTGCCAGACTGGCAACTACTCACAGACACAGACAGATTTCTCGATCGGCGGTCGCGGAGTCGGTTTGACCTTGAGCCGCACATACAACTCACGGACTGCGGCCGCAGGCGGCAAAGGAATATTCGGCTATGGCTGGTCAGGCTCGTTCAGCGATCATCTCGTGGTCGAAAAAGCAAGCAAAAAAGCGACGCTTGTGCAGGCCGACGCGAGCACTATTCCCTTCACCGAAGGCTCAGGCGAAACATTCAAAGCACCGAAGTGGACTCAAGATATCCTCAGTGGCTCGACATCATCGGGATACACTCTTACGCTAGTAAACCAGACGGTCTATAAATTCAACGGTTCTACCGAGAGTTTGGAAAGTGTGACTGACCGCAACGGCAACGCCACGACGCTCGCCTACAACGGAAGCGGGAACCTCGAAACGATCACCGATCCAGCAGGCCGCAAAATCAAACTCACATATAACTCTGAAGGTCTCGTGGAAAGTGCTGAAGACCCGATGAAACACGTCGTCAAATACACGTACGAAAGCGGGAACCTCGCATCGGTTACTCAGCCAGGGGAATCAGCTCTACGCTGGCAGTTCAAGTACGGGAGCTCACACCAGATGACGGAACTCGTTGACGGCCGGGGCGGCAAATCGACCATCGAATACAACAGCTCCAACCAGGCCGTCTCGGAGACCGATCCAATGAAACGCACAACCACCTTTGAATACACCGCGTTTCACACAACAACGACCAACCATGCGACAGGCGCCGTGACCGTCCAATACTTCACGACCAATGGTACAGGGACCACCCTAACAAAGGGGTACGGCACATCGAGCGCGACGACCGAAACCAGCAGATACAACTCTGCCAATGAGCTGCTAAGCGTCACTGACGGCAACGGACATACCATACGATACGGTTACGACACGCATGGCAACCGTACAAGCATGATCAACGCTGACAATGACGAAACGAAATGGACGTATGACAGCACTCACGACGTCGAAACCGAAACAAAACCAAATGGCGAGACGACGACGTATAAACGCGAAAGTCACGGCAACCCCGAAGCGATCGAACGGCCCGCACCGGGCGGGAAAACGCAGATCACCAAATATAAATACGGCACCCACGGCGAAATGGAAAGTATGACTGATCCGTTGGAACATACGTGGAAATACGAATACGACTCGTACGGCGACCGCACCGCAGAAACAGACCCTGAAGGCAACAAGCGCACTTGGGAATACAACGAAGATTCGCAGGAAACCGCGACGGTCAGCCCTCGCGGCCACGTCAAAGCCGGCGAAGAAGAAAAATTCAAGACCAAAACGGAACGCGACGCACAGGGTCGACCAATCAAGGTCACAGACCCACTCGGTCATACGACCGAATACAAATATGACGGCGATGGCAACGTCGAAAAGGTGACCGACGCCAACAAACACACCACCACCTACACGTACGACGCCGACAACGAGCGGACGAAGATCGAAGCGCCCAACAAAGACATCACCGAACTGGAATACGACGGCGCCGGCCAAGTCATCGCCGAAATTGATGGTGACAAACACAAGACCAAATACAAGCGCAACGTGCTGGAGCAGGTGATCGAAGTCACCGATCCACTCGGCCATGTGACGACCAAGGAATACGACGCTGCTGGGAACCTCGTCAAACTTACTGATCCGGCGAAACGGACAACCACCTACACGTACGACCCGGCCAACCGCCTCACCGAAATCAGCTACTCCAGCGACAACCCGTCAACAATCAAATACGAATACGACAAAGACGGCAACCGTACAACGATGACCGACGGCACTGGCATCACAACCAACACTTACGACCAGCTCGACCGGCTGACCGCGAGCGAAAACGGCCACAAAGAAATCGTGAAATACGAATATGACCTCGCCAATGACCAGACCAAGATTACATATCCAGGCGGGAAAGAAGTAACGCGAGCTTTCGACAAAGACAGGCGCCTCGAAAAGGTCACCGACTGGCTCAAACATGAAACCAAATTCACCTACGACCAAGACTCCGATCTCAAAGCAACAATCTTCCCAAGCGAAGCCAAAAACGAAGACAAGTACACCTACAACGACGCAGACCAGACGACCGAAATTAAAATGGCCAAGGGCACGGAAACCCTTGCGTCGCTTGCATATACCCGCGACAACGACAACCAAGTCAAGAAGACGACGGCCAAAGGATTGCCCGGTGCAGAAGTTACCGAAGCGACGTATGACGAAGACAATCGCGTAACAAAATACGGCAGCAGCGAATACAAATACGATGCCGCCAACAACCCCACCAAGGAGGCATCGAGCGAAAATACCTACAACGAAGCTGACGAGCTCGAAAAAGGTACTGGAGTAACCTACTCGTACAACGAACTCGACGAGCGCACCAAACGGACGCCATCCAGCGGACCAGCCACCAGCTACGGGTACAACCAAGCAGGCGAGCTGACATTAGCAGAACGACCAAAAGAAGGCGAAACCAGCGAAATCAAAGACAGCTACGAATACAATGGCCAAGGCTTGCGGACGTCACAGACAATCAACGGAACCACCACCTATCTTGCGTGGGACACAAACGAAGAACTTGCACTGATTCTCAGCGACGGTACCAACAGTTTCATCTACGGACCAAGTGGATACCCGATCGAGCAAATCAACAGCAAAAACGAACCGCTGTATCTACACCACGATCAGCAAGGCTCCACACGACTCATTACTGGAAGCACCGGCGCAGTCGAAGGCAAATGCACATACGGAGCCTACGGTAGCCCAACATGCGAAGGAACCGCAAAGACGCCGCTTGGCTACGATGGTCAGTACACGAACTCAGACACTGGCCTTATCTACTTGCGCGCACGCGAGTACGATCCAGCCACCGGGCAGTTCCTCAGCGTCGATCCCGAAATTGAACAAACACACGAAGCTTACGGTTACACAAGGGATAATCCCCTGAATTACGAGGATCCAACGGGGAAGGATTCGCCGACTTCTGAAGAAATCGAATTCTCCAATGAATATCAACGCATAGGGGGTGAAACGACAGCGGCGCTAAAAAGAAAACACGAGGCCAATGAAATAGTAACTGAATACCGTGAAGTAAGCGCGTATTATTACTTCGCTCTCAAGGCAGAAATCGCGTGCAGCGACGACAACTTTGGCTATTGCAGTTTCGACAAAAAGGCGTACGAAAAGGACTACGCAGGTCACGCCGAGCGCATATTTGACGACTTTGCACCGCTCATAAAGGCAGAGACAACGACGAGTTGGACCGCAGCGATTCGGGATTTGGTCCAATTGATCAAAAAACTATACAACATTCACATCGTCTTGCGTAATGTCCGGTGACAGCGAGCGGCGTACTACGCTTACGCCTCTTGGGGCTGGGGTCAAGAGTCGGCGTCTGTCGTGACGGGTGTTACTTCGTAAATGGTGCCACGCTGGCTGCGAACCAGCTTCAGGTCTCGAGGCCTCAGTGAGCTTCCGTTCACGAGCTTAACTGCGGTCGCGAAGACTGCGAATTCCACGGAATGGAGGTCGGCACGCGCCTCGCAGTTATCTACCACGTAGACCTTGGGGCGTCGGCGAGCCAAGTTCCGACACCACATGAGGGGCTTTCGGCTCAGCTTGAGCCCTGACGCCGCTATGAGAGTGTCGAAACTCGCTTCATCGAGAGGCATAAACGGCTTGCGCCGGTAGCATCGCGTGTTCGGGCCGAGCTCACATTTGCCTACTACACGAAAGCCAGGTGGCGCCTTTACTCGCTTCAGCATTGCTTCGGCCGTACCCGTAGGCGAACTCGCCCCACAGCCGGCGAGCAAAAGGGGGGCCATCAACACGGCGAGATATCTGTGGCGAGTAAAGCGTCTCATAAGTTGTCCTCGTGCAGGGAGATGCACAATCACCGTACTCGGGTACAGCACCATCGGCATAGGTTGTCGACAGCTTTAGCCAATGGACAGATCTCGTTCATTAGTCCACTTGGGATCGCTCCACTGCTCGCCGAGCTGGAACGGGTTCTGCGCCGCTCGAAGTTCGCGGCATCGATCGACGCGACTCAAGTCGACGGGCTCTTGACGGGCCTGATGGAGGACGGGGTGCTGATCGAGGATCCGCCGGCCGACCCCGGCGACCCGCGACCCCGGCGACCCGCGACCCCGGGGACGACTATCTCGTGGCGCTTGCGCTGGCGGCCGGCGCGCAGTGCATCGTCTCGGGCGATGCGCACCTACGGCAACTCGCGGAGGCCGTGCCGCCGGTCCTCTGGCCATCGGAGCTCATCGAGCACTGGACGTAGGTCGTGCACGGCGGTTCGCCGTGGTACTTCCCGTGGTACTTCAGCGAGCGAATCTGAGCTGACCTCAGAGCACCTCAGCCCAGCGAGTAGCCGTTTTTGACCTGAGCGGAGGTCCGGGTGCGAGTTCGAATCCAGGATCGCCCATTTGTCGCTTTGGCTACGCAGAGCCGTTTTCTGTCGTGGCGCAACCGGGCCGGACCAAGAGGTCTAACTTACTTGCGCTCAGTCAGCCCGAGGTTGCCCGCTCCGCCCCGCTTCTGCAGGTTGAAGATCGTTTTGGGCAGCTTGGGGATCGAGTCGGGCGCAGGCGGGCTGCCGGGCTTGGGAGTCGACGGTGGAGTGCTTGTCGGATGGTCTGCCATGACTATGAGGCTAGCGCAGCCGCGGCGGCAAGGCCAGCGGTCTCCAGAACCAGTGCGCCGAGGGCAAGACCCAGGAACCAGACCAGTCGCCTGACGGTCTTCGTGTTCTCCTCCTTCTGTTCCTCGAAAGCCTCCGCAAGAGTCAAGTCGCACCTCGGCGACTTGGCGCTCCTGCTCGGCGGCTCTTGTTAGCCGATCACGCCCCCATCGCCAGCAGCTCCGCCAGCCGTTCGTGGGTTTCGGTGAGCCCGCCCTCCATGCCAGAGGCGATCATGCCGTCGCGTTCCTCGGTGGTATGGAATAGCGAGGTGGTCGTCACCTTCGTGCGGTCGCCGAGCTCCTCGAAGGTGTGAGTCTCGATGATCACGTGGCCGGGCATTCCCTCCCATTCGAAAGTCTGGACTATGCGCTCTGGCAGCGTGACCTCTCGATAGATCCCTTTGAACCCAATCTCCGAGCCATCGGGCTCACGCATCACAAACCGCCAGTTGCCCCCAGGTCGGAGGTCCATTTGATCGACGGTTGTGGTCATGCGCCGCGGGCCCCACCACTGGGGAATCAGCGCGGGGTCGGTGTAAGTGGCGAACACACGCTCGCGGGGTGCGTCGAATACCCGCTCGGTGACGATCTCTCGATCGGTGGGGGTTGTCACTGTCGTGGCTCCAGCCATGTTTCCTCCTACTTATCGGTGGTGGTTGTTCGTGGCTTCCCGCTCGCTGATCCCTGCGGGTCGCCGTGGGCAGCCGCTGCGCCTGTGGTGCTCTCGAGCAGCTCGCCGAGGCGGTCGAGGCGTTCCTCCAACATGCCTCGATAGGTCTCGATCCACTGCTGTACATCGTCCAGGCGTCTTGGCCCGAGACTGCAGACTCGCGCCCGTCCGACCTTCTCGGTGGTTACGAGCCCAACCTCCTCCAGCACCTGCACGTGCTTCTTCAATCCGGTCAGCGACATTCCGAGAGGCTCCGCCAACTCGGTCACGGTGGCGCTGCCTTGCCCCAA
>CAYNGQ010000107.1:0-2141 GCA_964396735.1 uncultured Solirubrobacteraceae bacterium
GAAGATCGCGGTGCTGCTCCAGTCCGGGCTGCGCATGATCGCGTTGATCAAGCCGGTGACGTAGGTCTGGCCGGCGCTGATCAGGCCCGGCGGGTGCTCTGACACGGTGCCGTTCGGCGTGATCCACGACACCGCCGGGAGATCGCCGTCCTTGGCGGCCGTGAAGAAGTTGGGCAATGGCTCAATGTCCCCGAGTTGGTCGTCCTGCTGGAGAGCAAGGTGTGCACCCGCTGGGCACGGCGCAACGGGCACCGTGTCGGCGAGCTCAACCTCGGCAGCGCGCGCTTCGCGCAGCGGCGCACCTGCGTGCTGCGCTGGCACGACCTGCTGGAGTCGTGGTGGCGCCTGGTCGAGCTGGCGGTGCTCTCCCCCGCCGAGCGGGCGCTGGTGCAGGACCTGCTCACCTACGCCCACCAGGACTTCGGCCACCTGCTGCCGTTCGGCTCGCTGCGGCGGGTCGGCGCCGACCCCGTACGGCGCAAGTGGCGGCTGCGCTCGCTGCTGCGCGAAGCGACCGGGTTGCAGCCGGAGCGCATCGGTTTGGCGCACGTGCGCCTGGACACCGCGCTCGGGGTGATCTCGATGCAGCGCGCCGCGCTCGACCTCGACGGCGACGAGTTGATCCTGCACTTCTGGCCAGGCGAGCTCAAGCGTCAGGCCGAGCACCTCTACGGCGCCGGCCACGCCGAACGCCTCGTCGAGCTCCAGCAGAGCAAGGGAGACGGCGGCGGGGGATGGCGCGTGGAGCCCCAACCGCAGCTGGGCTTCCGCAACGCCCCCGCGCGAACCCGCGTGTACCTCACCTCGCGCCTGGACGCCGCCACCTACATCCGCCGCTGGCATAGCGAGGACTTCAAGCAAGTGGGAGCCCACAACCCGGACACGATCCTGTCCGAGCTGTGGCCGTGGCTGCTGCGCCGCCGCTACGCCTCCGCGCGCGACAAAGCGCGCCTGGAACCGTTCCTGCGAACGCTCGGGCGCCGCGCCGCCCATCTGCGCCCCAGCATCCACGTGGCGCGCTCGTGGCCATTCGAGCAGGCAGTCGCGCTCGACGACGAGGGGCTGCTGGCGGGTGAGATCCACGACGCGATCAACCGCGTGCTCGACCTGCTCGAAGAGCCGCTCATTCTGCTGCCGACCGAAGTCCCCGAGCAGCACGAACCTCCTGCAGAAACAGCCGGTGCAGCCGCGTATCGGGTGTGAGCTCGGCGTGAAAGGCGACCGCCAGACGGTTGCCTTCGCGGGCCGCCACCGCGTGGCCGTCCACCTCCGCGAGGATCTCCACCTCGGGGCCATGCTCGGCGATCCATGGGGCGCGGATGAAGACCCCGTGCAGCGACGGGCCATCGATCCCGCGCATCTGCACGTCCGCCTCGAAGCTCTTGATCTGACGACCAAATGCGTTGCGCCGCGCGCGCATGTCGATCAGCCCGAGGTGGTCGCGATCGAGCATGATCAGCCCCGCGCACGAGCCGAGCACGGGGACCCCCCGGCCGTCCGGCGGCGGGCCGCACAGCTCCCGCAGCGACTCCGCCAAGCCCTCCCGCTCGATCCCCAGCGTCATCGTCGTCGACTCCCCCCCGGGGATCACCAGTCCTTCGATCCCGTCGAGGTCGGCGGGCGTGCGTACCTCGAGCACCTGCGCACCTACAGCACGCAACATCCGCGCGTGCGCCTCGAAGCCGCCCTGCAGCGCCAGCACCCCCACCAGCGGCTGCGCCGGCGGCGCGTCTCCCACTAACTCGCGCACGCGGTCGAAGATCCAGCGGAGAGGGACACGTGGTGTAAGAGAGCCGAGCTGTCCTACCAGCCGCGCTGAGCCAGCAGCTGCTCGTCGCCGAGCTTGGAGCTCTCCAGGCTGACCATCGCGGGGCCGAGGCCGCGCGAGGCGGCCGCCACACGCGCGGGGTCCTGCCAGTGCGTGGTGGCCTCCACGATCGCGCTCGCGCGAGCAGGCGGGTCCTCAGACTTGAAGATCCCCGAGCCGACGAACACGCCCTCGGCGCCAAGCGCCATCATCAGCGCCGCGTCGGCCGGCGTCGCGATCCCTCCGGCGCAGAACAGCACGACCGGCAGGCTGCCGTCGCGGGCGACCTGACGGACGAGATCCAGCGGCGCGGACAGCTCCTTGGCGGCGGTCG
>CAYNGQ010000108.1:0-11274 GCA_964396735.1 uncultured Solirubrobacteraceae bacterium
GTATTCGATGCCCGTCGCTTCGCCGACCGAGTTGTCGGTGTAGTTCGCGCACATCCCGTTCGGGTAGACGACGCTCGCCAGCTTGCCTTCGGTGTCGTAGGACGCCGTGAACGTTTTCGCGGCCGAGTCCACCAGATCTTCTAGCTGCATAGTAGTTGCGCTGTACGTGTATTTCTGATTGCTGGCACCTTCATCGCTACCGTCGCTTACTTCTTCAAGCAGGTCATCTTTTTCAGGCCCGTAGTACTTGAATTTCGCCACGTTGCCGTCCGCGTCGGTGTAGCTTTCGAGCTGCCCTAGCGTGTTGTACTTGTTTGTGATCGTCTTAGTTTTCCCACTGACGGTCGTGCTCTGCTTTTCCAGCGCGCCCGTCGCCGTGTTGTATTCCTCGGTGACCTTCGGCAGCGCCTTGTCGGTGGTTTCCGTCGTCGCCGTGGATGTCTCTTCGCTGGTTTTCATCCGTCCGGCGGCGTCGTATTCGTCTTTCGTTGTACGCGTGTGTTCCGCGAAGCTGCTTGATTTCGGGAACGTTTCTTCGCTCGTTTCAGGCTCGTTCCAGATGTTGTAGGTGGTTTTTGTCACCGGCAGGTTGGGCACACCGGTCGTTTCTGGCTGTTTGGCGGGATCCGTTTCGCACACCAGACCGGCCCATTCCGGGTGGTTTTCGCATTTGGGATATTCTTTGTCTGCTTCCAACGTGTAGTAGCCGATCTTTTGGTCGTGTGCCGATTTGCCACCGGAGCCTTTCGGCGTCCTCGTTTCCTTGACTTTACCCATCGCTTCGCCAGTTTCGTAGTATTCCGTCGTGCTTGTCAGATCCTGACTTCCTGGAGCAGCCGTGACCGATGTGGCCGCTCGCAACTCCCAGCCAAGGTCTTCCTGGCCTGAGTAGCCGGTCTTCGTCACACTTTCATCCTGGATTTCGCCGCCCCTGCCTTCTTTAGTTATCAGTTCTGCAAAGTTCTGCGTCGCGGTAACGAGATCGTAGGCTTCTTTCTTTTTGGTTTTCGGGTTTTCGCTCGGTGCGCCTTCGTTGTAGAAATACTTGGTGAGGCTACGCGCCATGACTTCTTCCGGTTGTTCACCAGCTTTGTAGTGTTCTTCGCCCCTGACGTACTTGACCATGTGCTCAGGGCCGCGCGAAACGACCAGTTGGGTGCCACGTTCCGGCGTCGCTTCTTCTTTTTCGCCTTCGCCGTTATACGTATTTTCCGTCGACAGCAGCTTGGCCATCTTGGCCGACGCGCAGTTCGATTCCGATTCGCAGCCTTCTTTGAGCGCCGCCGCACGGTTATCCGGCGAGAGCGTACGCACGACATCGTTGGTTTCGTTGTATTCCGTCGTGGAGATGGACCCGTAGGTTCCGGTGCTCGGAGTCGCAGTATTTACCAGTCGACCTTGTCCGTCTAGGTAGTAGACAGTCGCTCGGCTATAGCTCGACGCTGGCCAGCCTTGGGGCGAGTCGGGTGGGAAAATCGCGGTCGCTTCTTCCGGGGCCTCTTCGGCCTTCTGCCCCCATTTCGCCACTTCGCTTGCGTTCATGTTGTGCGGCGCACCTGCGCCCGACACTGGAACGTTGTAGTCGATCGTCGTGCCGGGTGACGGCGCGGGCGGTTCCGAGCCCGATGACGGGGTGATCTCAAACTTTGACAGGAAGGCCCCGAATTTTTCTTTTTCGTATCCATCCCCTTCAGTGAGCCACAACGAGTTTTCACTTTCTGGTCCAACAGTGACACCACCGACTTTGCTCGCACCCGGCAGTAGATATTCGCCCGCAATGCCAGCATATTCGCTCCAGTTTTCAAGTTTGCTTTCGCCACCGGGCGGCACCTTTGTCGAGATCTTGGTAAGATGTTCGTTTTCACCGCCCGAACTATCTACAAACCATATTGCTTGTTCTTTGTTCGGACCATCCGTGAACGTGTAACCATTAGGTTTCACGCCAGGATAATTGCTCGAAAGGGGTCCAAAGTCTTCGTGGCGCAGCAGACTAAACTCACCTATTGTCCCACTGGCTGTGGTGTACCACATCGAGTCGCCATTTGGACCGACTGCGATGTTGTCCGGAGAAGAGGCTTCGTAGTGTTTGTATTCGGTACCCGACGTGCTGATCCTGCCGATCGCCCCGTTCGCCCCTAGAGCCTCTGCAAACCACAGCGTATTTTCTTTTGCCGGTCCCGGGACGATATCGAGCGGTTCGCAGTCATTGCCAAGTTCGTACTCAGAGATAGTACCCGATGGAGTGATCTTGCCGATCTTACCCTTACCGGCTTCTTCGGCATCCCCGTGCATAGTAAACCAAAGATTACCATCCGGACCAGCTACAATATGATTCAGACCAAAACCCCCTTTACCGACTTTGTAAACGGTAAAGGCTCCCGATGTAGTGACCTTTGCGATCTTTCGTTCTTCACCGGCAAAAGTCTCACATATCAGCCACAGAGCGTTTTCACCTGCCGGTCCCGCCGTAATATCACTGGGTAGACCTTCGCAGGAAGATGGGAGCACATATTCAGTCACACTACCGGTCTTTGTGACCTTGCTAATCTTTTCTGACTCCGCGACCCACAGGTTTCCATCGGGACCTGCGGTAACACTCGTGGGTTTAGTGCCCAAGCTGCCGAGCGAGTATCTATCTTCTGCCCATCTCGCTTCCACACTGGCGTTTGAGCTCACGACCACACTAGATCCGTCCCCATTCGTTGCGATCACCTCGGCAACGAGCGTGTGCCTTGCATCACTGCTTGTCGGCGTGTAGCTCGGGTTGGTGGCCCCCGGAATCGGTGTACATTTAGCGCCAAGGGAGTTGCAGTCCTCCCACTGGTATGCGTACACAACAGGGCTGCCGGTCCACACGCCGTTGGAGACGGTCATGTCATTGCGCACCCCGATCACAGGCGTCCCGCTGACTTTGGGCGATTCGGCGTTTTTGACCGCTTCGCCTTTCCACAGTCCTGCTGAGGCCGGCGCCCGTGTGACCTTCAGGAGCCTACCCGTCCCCGCGTCGCCCGCGATCGCGCCATACGTAAACGCCCACGACTCCTGTCCGGGCGGTGTGAGCGCCGTGACATGGCCTTCTTCGTCATAGCCATAGGTCGTCTTGAGTTCATGGGGGGCGAGACGCGGGTCCCACTCGGCCCGGAGTCGGCCCTGTTTGTCGTAGGCGTATTCTGCGATCGGGATTGGCGTTTCGGTCATTTTTTTGGTGGCCGGGTTATATCCTTCGTAGGAGACTTTACTGAGGTGGCCTTCGTATTCGCCCCATTGGGTCGGGCCTTCACCGATTTCGCTCTTTGTTTTAGGGGCGTACGTGAACTTCAGCGCGCGACAGCCCGGTTCCATTTTCGGGGCGCACGAGACTTTTGCCGGTGTCGCCCCACGCTCTTCGCTGGGCCGCGTGACTTTTTTACCTCCCACTTCAGCCGTTTCGTAGACGTAGCTGACGGTGTCGGTCGACACCGGGCCCGTCTGTTCGAACGGCACCCAGACTTTAGCGATGCTGCCAGCGGGGAGCTCGAACTTTGTGGAGGTACCCGCCGCGGGGTCCTTCAGATAATAAGCGAGCTTTTCTTTGGTTTTTTCGTTTTCTTCAAGCGTCATCGTCAAGTTCGAGTCGCCAGGCGGGGCTTCAAACTTCCCCGTCGGCTTTCGTTCGCTGTTGAGGATCGCCGCGAAGATCGTCTCGCCGCCGGTCGCACTGGTCACAAGCACGCTGTAGTCGGGCATTTCGACAAGCGTCTCCTCACTGCCCACGCTGAGACTCCATTGCGGCCCCAACAGCGACCCTCCTTCCACGCCAGCGGTCACGTCGCGCGAACTGTAGACCCGCGAGACGGACAGCCCTCCGCCCAACGAGACGTCGCCCGAGCCCAGCGTGAAGTCCCCAGACTCCAAATCGACGTCCCCCGGGCCCAGCGGCACAGGCGTCGAATGGCGAATCGAGATCGTTTCTTCTTCCCGCCCTTCATTTCCGGCCCTGTCCTTCGCCACGATCACGATCGCATGGTGGCCGGCGCCAAGTTCAGCGCCTTCGATCTTCCATTTGGCGATCGCCGTGCATTCACCTTTCGGAGTGGAGCACCCGGTCTGTGTACCGACTTCTTTAGCTTCGACCCCGTCGACGTACAGCGCGATGCCCTTTTCTTTGCCTTCGATGCCCATGATTCCCGAGCTGGCGACTGTCGAGCCTTCCCCGTCCGTCACGTACGTCGTCAGTTCATAGCTTTTTTCCGCTAGTTCGTTGCCATAAGGCAGCCCGCTCACAAAGATGCCGTGCGGCTTGGAGGTATCGACTTTGACCGTCCCAACACCTTCCGATTCAAGCGACTCGGTTTGATGCGTTTCCTGCCCAAACGCCTCTTCGGCCCGGTAGCGGATCTTGTCTTCGCCGTTGGGCAGATGCGGATTCAGCGTCCAATATTCTTCCTGTTTCGCTTCACACTGTACGCCCTTACACAGATCTCCAGTCAGATAATTGTGTTCAGACCCGGACACCGCTTCCCATTTACCGGAGTTTTCGTATTCCAAGATCGACTTAGCAACCCCGATGCCCGTGTCTTTTGCGATGAACTGGATCGCACCCTTGAATTCGCTCAGCCAGTTGCTGGTCCCGTACAGAGCATTTTGCCGTTTTTGTTTTTCTTTTTCTTTTTTGCTGTTTTCAACTTCGATTTCAAATTCAGTCGAGCTGGTGTTATAACTGGTAGTCGAATGTGTTTTTTCCGGCTCTGAGATGTAGACCGTGCCCTTGTCGAGCTCATCAGAGAACGAATCTTTGCTGGTCGGTTTGTTGACCGCTGACTGCTGGAAATGCACCGCGTTTCCTTCATGCCCGGCCGATTCGGGACACGATGCAGTGCCCGACGGACATAACACCGGAAATTCTTTCTGTTTGTATTCGCTCGTGCCTTCGGCTTCTGCCGAGAGTACCTTCTTTGCTTTGTGTTCGCCTTCGCCTTCGGTAGTGCCGTGTTCAGTTTTCACTTCTCCGTATTGAAGTTCCATGATGCTTTCGATGTGGTCTTCCTTGTTGCTCGCTTCCGTTTCACCTTTGAACTGATAGATTTTAGAGACCCCACGGGTCTGATACACCCAGAACGCCTCTTCCCCTTCTTTGTATTCATGAACCCCATAGGTCTTTAGAATGCCGCCTTCTTCTGAGGACGCGAAGTTTGTGCTGGGTTCGTTTTTCCCATTTCCCTTGCCCGTGTAGAATTCCCAATTCGAACGCTTGCTGCCTTCCTTGGTCAACTGCACATCTTTGCCTGTGACTTCCGGGTCGACCTCGACCGGGTACTGGTATTCCGCCGCGTGATCGGCGACGCTCAACACGAGCGTGTCCCCCAAGACGGACATCGACACCGGGACCGCCGTGCCGGCGGCGTCCTGAGCGTCTGGGGGCAGGACAGTCGCGATCATCGCGCCTTCCTTGACCACGTCCACATCCCCCGACCCGTCCTTCGCCTGCACGAGACTCGCGCCTTCGGGCATCCCTACTCGGAAGTAGATCTGCTGCGGACTAGCCTCCGAAAGCAGGAGTGTGTCGGCTGCGAACCCAGCCGTCGTAGGCTTTATCACCGAGGCCATATCAGTCTGCGTGTCAGCGTACAAGACAGTTGCGCCAACGATTTCGCCTGACCCTTCCAGCGGCGAACCCGAGGAGCCTTCGACCGGCGTGAGCGACACGCCCGTGTCCCTCAGACGCACCCCTTCGGCCAGCCGCTTCGGGATCTGCACGCCCACAACCGGCGCCGCCGGCTGGAATCCGCCCCCGGCTTCGACCGGGTCCAGATTAACCGGCACCCGCTGCCCCGAAGAGGCGCTCTCGACAGCGATCGGCGCCGTCGATTCGATCATCGCGTGTCTCCCACCCCCGAGATCGACCTGCGCGGCATCATCGCTCAGATAACCGGTGATCGTCTGCCCCGCCGGCAGCTGCGGCGGACCGCCCGCGGCGTGGTCGATCAACCCAGGGAACGATTCTTCGGCCTGCTTTGCGGCCTGTTCGGCGCTCAAGCCCTCGTACGCCGTGGCACTGGCCGTCCGAGCCGCGACCGCTTCCGGGCTCATCCGCCTTGCTTCTTCGACGTCGCTCACCGATTCGCCCCCCAGCAGCGCCTGCGCTTCGGGAACCACCAGCGGACTTTCTAGCGGCGAGGAGCCGGTACCACCCAACCCGGTCGATTCCTCCGCAGACGCCGACCCAGCGCCTAACGCAAGACCCACCAGAGCGCATGCCAGACACTTCCAGCCCAAACCCAGCACACCGCTCATTCCCGCCCCCTTGGTTGGTTGTCCGCTTCCCCGGCGCGACGCGCGCCGTACGGTTGAGAAACACCGCGCTACGACTATTGGGCGAAGCCTAGCCGTGGTTGATCCTGGGTTGCAATGGGTGTTTCTCATTACCGAACTCCTTTGGGTATTTGGCAGCGCCCCGAATAGCCAGACGCAACCAAAACGTCATGTCGCGCATCACACGTCATGTCACGCCTGCTTCGTCCAAGCCGATGTCCCGAGCGGTGGCGATCACTTTGGGACCAAGTTCCGCCAACAACTCCTACGGGTGTACGCCTCCGCCGGAACCGCAAGCTCGACCGCTGCGACCGGCCGTCCTTCCGCCTCCACCACCACGGCGGCGATGGCACGCCTGCCGGCAGACAGCTCTTCGTCTTCGACCGCCACACCACCATCCGCAGCGATGCGCTCAAGCTCCGTGCGCAACGCGGCCTTGGTAGTGATCGTCGTGGGGGTGCACCGGGTGAGGCGCAATCTCGTGATCAGATCTTGCTGCTCCGCCGCGGGCATGCGTGTCAGGAGCGCCTTACCCGCGGCGGTGCAGTAGACGGGCAGGCGAGTGCCCAGCCCGATGCCGTCATCGATCGCGTACTGCCCTTGGCGGGACCCTTGCCAGCGATCGATGTAGACAACCTCGGTGCCCCACAGCACCCCCAAGCTGGCGGTGCGTCCGGTTCGCGCCCTCAGCTCCCTCAGATGCTCACGGGCCACGCTGCGGATCGCCATCGAGTCCAGCATCGAGAGACCGACGTCTGAGACTCGTGAGGAGAGCCGGTACTTGCGCGAGGAGTTCTGCTCGAGATAGCCGAGCGTCACCAGTGTCGTGGCGTAGCGGTGCGTCGTCGAGCGGCCGAGGTCTAGCACCTCGGCCATGTCAGCGATCCCGAGCACCGGGTGCTCGGCGGTGAAGCAGGTGAGCATCGCCAGGCCAGCCACCAGCGAGGAGGAGAACCTGCCGGGATGCTCGGGATCGAGTGGCTTTGACATCGCTCAGGCCGACCTGCGATGTCAGGCGGGGTGCCAGCGGGGCTGGGGATCAGGACGCCTGGCCGATCTACGGCGGGCGGGATGATTGGCGGCTTGGGCGTGCGCGAGCGTGCATCGATCGCGTGGCCGGTCCGCCGCCTCTCCTTCGGCGAGCGCCCGCGCGGACCCTGACCCCGAGGGGCGCCAAGGCGATGCCGAATTCTTGGAGCAGCTCTGCCGCGCCCAGATGAGCTTTGGTAGGGATGCCCTCTCCTCTGGACATGATCTTCTACACGTGATGTCGTGCCGGCTCGACATTGCGGGGTCGATCTTCGCGTTCCGGTACGCGTGAGTGGGACAGGTTGCTCTTTTTGGAACAGAAGTCGTTCCGTTCGTCGCGGTAAACGTTCCAAAAGGACATGTCAACCCGCCTGGCTGGTCGTACGGGCCCCAGCTTGGGCTACGCGGAGCGCTGGTCGTAGATGGTTCGCCACAGTCGCAGGATTGGGAGCAGCAGCTGTGTCATGGAGCCGCCGGCACGCGCGAGGCATGTGGCGCCGTTCCGTATCGCGGTGCTGTGTGCGCTGTCCTTTGAGAGGTACATAGCCACCATGCAAGTGGCGATCACGGTGTGTCGCTCGCTGTCCGGCAGAGCGCGCGCCTCGGTGAGGGTGCGTCGCACGAGTCGGGTCATGCCCTCAATTGCGAGCTCGGGGGTGTGGTAGTGCGCGACGTAGACGTGGTCGCCGTTGGCGGTGTCCTGGGTTTGATCGACGTAGCTGTCGAGCATCGTTGCGACGGCGGAGGCCCACGGGAAGTAGGCGTTATAGGCGCGGTCGATGTCGGAAGCGGCGCATGCTGGCTTGGTGGCGAGGGAGAGAAGGGCGTAAATCGAGATCCCCGCGCCGGCGGCTCCGGCCAGCTCAAACCAGCTCGCCTCGTGGCCGGCCGGGAACTCGCGGGCGCACCATGCGCGTAGGTCCGCGTCGCGTTTGTCGGGGTCGGGGTCGTGGTTGATTGCCTGGACGTTGGCCCTGAACGCCTCTCGTGTGAGCAGCGCCCTCACGTGCGGGTGTGAGGGCAGCAGGGCGCAGCGCTTGCGGCAGGACTCGACGATAGTGTGCAGATAGCCGCCGTCGTCGTTCCATGGGTGGTGGCGGTAGTGGTTGGCGATCGGGCGGGTGGGGTCGAGCGCGTCGACGAGCGCGAGGTGCAGTTGCCGGCCGTTGAGCTGCCCGGCGCTTGCGCCGCGCTCGCTTGCGCAGTCCAGGAAGTCCCACATGATTTGGTAGCTCGCCAGCAGGCGCAACAGGCTCGACTTGCGGGCGCGCGGGAGGGTCCAGAACAGCGCGGCGCCGTCGATGTTCGGGCGCTTGCGCGCCAGCGCGCTCAGCGCGTCGTTACGGATCGCCGCGTCAGGGATCCTCCCCGCGCACGCCCGCCACGCTTTGACCTCGCGGGCGACCTTGGGTAGACCCCAGAGCAGCTCGCGCGTGGTCGCCACCGCGAGCGCCCGGAGCTGGCGAGCTGAGAGGGGCGCTGGATCAGCGGTTCTCTTGAAAGGTCCTTGGCACGCTCAATATGCGGCGCTGACGGTGCTGGGGGGCACCCGTACCACGATGTAGCCGGGCAACGCGACGCTTGCGACGGCGACCGCGCTTACCAGGGCGAAGCTGGACGCGGCGAGGATGGCTTCGATGTCGAGCGATGTCGGCAGGCCGGTCACACTACCGAGCGCGTGGCTGATCAGCAGTTGGCCGTAGAGTCCGAAGACGGCGCCTATCGAGCAGCCGGCGACGAGCAGTACGGCGCTCTCGCATAGCAGCCAGCGCCACAGCACACCGCGCTGGAAGCCCTGGCACTTGATGAACGCGACCAGGTCGCGGCGCTGCCAGATCATCGAACCGAGCGCGCCCGCGACAGCGAGCGCGCCGGCGAGCAGCACGAGCAGCCTGATCTGCACCAGCCGCGAGAGACCCTGTCGAACAAGGGTGAGGTGGCGTCGGGTGCGTTCGCCGACGGTTTCGACTGTGAGCCCGGTGGCCGAGCCCAGCGTGCGTTGGACGAGGCGACGCACGGCTGCCGGTGAGGCGCCCGGCTGGGTCTGGATCTCATACGCGCTCGGTTCGCTGCTCGCCCACGCGCGCGCGTACTCGTCCGAGCTGATGATGATCGCGCCGGGTGGCCACCCGAGGTTGGTACTCAACGCGGCGACCCGCAGACGGGTCGGATGCGGCGAGGGCAGCGTGAAGGACCGGCCGACGCTGAGATGGTGTTCGGTGGCGAGCGCCTGTGAGATGACCGCCCAGCCGCCTTCACGGATGCGTGCGACGGCCTGCCGGAGGTCGCCGGTAAGGAGCTGGCTTGGCGGGATCGGCTGCCCGCTGCTGTTGGGTGGCGCGAGCACCCACAGTCGCCGGTCCCCCCAGTCGAGGAAGCTGCCGCGGTATGCGCCGAGCGCTTTGACGCCCGGCAGGCGCGCCAAGGCAGCCGCGTCGATCGCCTTGAACGGCGTTGTCGTCAGGAGGCTCGATTCTCCGCCGGGGCTGACCCAAACCTTCGCGCCGGCGTCGATCTGGCGCGCGGAGGCATCAAGGCCGCGCTGGAGATTAACCTGCGCCCCGCCGACTGCCACGGTCCCGAACACCGCGATCGCGCCAGTCGCGGCGATCGCCAGCGCACGAACTCGCGTCTGCGGGGTCTGAAGCGCCGTGACCGTGAGCGCTGTTGCCGCGCCGTTGAGCAGCCGCTGCCCACGCTCGAAGATCCTCACGACCACATCGAACAGCGACGGCAGCAAACAAACCAACGCAGCGACCAGTGCGATGCACCCCACGAACGCGTCCCGCGGACGGACGATCAAGATCATCGTCGTGAACGCCAGGCACGCAATCCCCGCGGGGAGGCGTGCGGCAGCCCACCGGCGTGGTTTACGCGGCGTGGCCTCCCCGGGTTGCGGCGCGCGGACCAGCACGTCGCGCAGCGGCCAGAGCACGCCCACGCACGCCGCCGCCAACCCGGCGCCGACCGCGAGCGCGACGCTCTGCCACGTCACGATCCTCCCGTTGCCGACCGGGAACGCCGATGCGAGATAGCCAGGTGTCGCGTGAAACGCGCCGACCGACAACAGATCGCCGAGCACGAGCCCGAGCACGCACCCGGCCACGCCGAGGACGGCCGCGTCGAACAGCAGGATCTGGGCCACCATCACATCCGTTGCGCCCGCTGGCCGGATGTCTTCGATCAGCTTGCGACGCAACGGGACCGTGACGAGCATCGCGTTGAGCGCGAACATGAAGCCCACGATCGCGCTGATCGCCGAGAACAGCGCCTCGCCCTGATCCTCCGGGGTGGACGCCACCCGAAACAGCGTCGAGTCAAACGTCGCCGGCTCCAGATTCGCGCCGGCCGCCGCCGCAAGCCTACCGAGACTCCTCTCGGCCTCAGCGATGCGCCCGGGCTGCACGCGGATGTAGACACGGGAGACCCTCCCCTTCAGGCCAGCCAGCTGCTGCGCGTAGGCAATCGGCGCCACCGCGATCGGACTGTCCGCCAGCCCGCCGACCTCCTTTTCGCTGAGCGTGGTGCCGAGCAGGGCTTCCACTACGCTTGCGCCGATTTGGAGCTTGACCGTCTGCAGAGGGGCGACCCCGATCCCTTCCGCGATCGGGGTGGGCAGCGTGATCACGCGCTGGGTCGCCAGCTGCCTGGCGGAGAACTGCCGCAGCAGCGACCCACCGAACCGCGCGAACCTTGGGTCGGCACCAATCAAATCGACCGACCGCTCGCCACCGGGGCCGATCACGTTCGCCTGCTGCTCCAGCACCGGCAACGCCGACTGCACACCCGGCACCCGCCGGATCTCCCCCAGCAACCGTTCCGGGAAACCATCGGGACCCCTCGCGTCGATCTGGAACTGGGTGTCGCCGATCACCTCCTTGGTGAGATCCGCCACCGAACGTGCCAGGCTCGTGCTCGCCACCTGGGACGCGAACAGCAACGCCACCCCAACCG
>CAYNGQ010000109.1:0-4326 GCA_964396735.1 uncultured Solirubrobacteraceae bacterium
ACCTACGTCCGACGCTCGACGGCCGACGACCTGACCGGGACTCACACGCGCTGCAGCACGTACACGTCCTGGTTGTCCTGGTTGCGCCCGGGGGCGAACTCAAGAACGCGCCAGCGCGGGCAGAGTTGCGTAAGCAGCCACTCGGGCGAAAGGAAGGCAGTACCCCAATCGGGGTTGATCACGCCCCAGTCGCCGTCGGCGCCGAACTCCTGCGCATACCACCAGCCGCGCTGGTAGAGCCCGCCGACGATCTCGTCGGACTGCTGGGGAGTGCGCAGCGTGTTCTTGACGTAGAAGTCCACCGAAGTGAATCCGTGGGTGGTGCAGACGAGGTGGCCGCCGGGGCGGATCACGCGGTGCATCTCCTCGAACCAGCGTAGACCGAGCGCGGGCGCGAAGTGCGACCAGATCGAGATCGCGCAGACGAGGTCGAGTGAGCCGTCGGGCAGCTGCAGCGGCGGCGCGTTGGAGCTGAGGAACAGGTTGACGCGCGGGTAGGCGTCGCGCGCCCACTCGATCGCCGGGCCGTTGGGGTCGCAGCCGTGCCAGCGCACCTCGGGGTAGGCGGCGGAGAGCACCCGCACCAAGCGCCCGGAGGAGCAACCGAAGTCCAGGCCCGCCGCCGCCGACTCGATGCCCACGCCGACGCTCGCCAAGGCGCTCGCGACCATGTCGGCCTCGTACAGCCCGCCCGCGGCGGCGAGCGGCCCGCGCGCCATCGCGTGCACCTCCTCGGGCGGCTGCTCTGCCCCGAGCGCCACCTTCTCCAGCACCGCGGGGACGCTCAGCCAGACGCCGAAGCTGAGCAGCAGGAAGACCCGGTGGCGGCTGTCGGAGGCACCGCCGTAGTAGGCCTGCAGCTGGTCGTCTTGCGCGATCGCGGCCTCGATCTCACGCACATCCTCCGCGGAGAGCCGCTCGTAGAGCCGGCGGCTGACGATCTGATCCTCCTCGCTCGCCTGCACCGGCAGCAGCTCACGCGCAAAGCGCGCGGGCGACCCGGGTTCGGGGGCGATCGGCGGGGGCGGGGGCGGACTGGCCTGCCCGTTGGCGCTGCCGTTGCCGCCGGGACCATCAGGGTGCTCGGCCGGGGCGCCGGCGCGCGCGGCGACGAACTCGCCGCCGTTCCTCGCCATCCGCCGCAGCCATCGCGTGCTCGCCGTTTCTCGCATCCCACGGAACGTATCAGCCACGCCAGGCAGGGCCGGCGGCTCGCTCACGCGCGATCGTCGTTACCTGAGCTACAACCAATCCTCGCCATCGGCGAGATCGAGCTCCGCGGGGTGAGCCGCGAGCTTGCGCTCGAGCGCCGCGACGATGCGGCCGGTGTCGGCCCTCGTTCGCGGGTAACCGCCGGGGATGAAGATGATGCCGCAGTCGCCGGGCCCACCGGGGGAGATCGCCTCGTAGTGCAGGGGTCGCATATCGGAGAGGTTGTCGGTCACGACCGCCCTGCGCTCCCGCCGAGCAAGCTCGAGCACCTGCCCATCGTCGAACGCCTGCCACTCGGGATGCTCCTGGATCGCCCGCACGTCGTGCCCTCGGGCACGTAGCTCACGGGCAATCGCCGGGAAGAGCATCTCGTCCAGCAGCAGCCTCACCCGCCGAGTGCCCTACCACCGGCGAGGAAGGCCGCGTGGGCCTCCTCGGTCTGCCGTCGGCCCAGCTCGATGCGCTGGTCGATCTCCTCAGTGTAGGCGCCGTAATAGGTCGCGGCAGCCTGCACCAACCCGAGCGGCAGCTCCAGATAGGAGGCGGTCTCCCGCAGGTCGCCGTCGTTGTCCTGCGCCACGGCGATCACCTCCCAGACGTCCGGGCCGCCGATCAGACGCGCGCGGCGCCCCGAGGGCCCCTCGGCGAAGCGCACCAGCGGATGATCGTCCATCCGCAGGCCCTCCTCCACGTAGCGCTGCGCGAGTGTGCGCGGGGCCAGGCCGCTGCGGCTAGAGCGGTCGGCAAGCCGCCCCAGGGTCCGTTCGGGCAGCCGAATGCTCAGTGGCATGGCGCTCACGTAGTACACAGTAGCACTGACCGCTACGGAGCGATACTGTGAGGCCGGGGCTAACGGCCACACCGAACGTATACTGGCAGCATGCGCTCAGACCTTCCAGCGGTGGCGCGAGATATCGGCGTGCCCGAACGAACCCTGCGCCGGGCTGTACGGCAGGGAACAGTGCGCTGCCACCGCCCTGGCCCGCGACAGTTTGAGCTGACGGCCGATGAGCGGGCGTACCTGCGCGAGCACTGGAAGACCATCTCCGCGGTCACGGAGGCGCTGAGGACGGAGCGCAACGTCCGCTTGGCGGCACTCTTCGGGTTGGCAGCTCGCGGGCACATCGGAGAGGACTCGGACGTGGATGTGCTGGTCGCTCTCGCCGAGGAGCGCCCGATGTACCTCTCCTATCTCGAGGCACGCTTGACGCGAGCGCTTGAGCGTAACGTCGATGTGCTCTCGCTGGCGCAAGTGCGCACACACGACCCAGCGCTCCTCGGCGCGATCTTGCGAGACGGACGCCCTGTGGTGGACCGCGACGGGTCCTGGCCAGCGCTGATCGCCAAGCGCCGGGATATTGAGCGCGCCGCGACACAGGCAAGCGCGGAGCGCCATCGTCGCGCAGCCCGAGCCGTCGCGCAACTGATCGGAGCGTAGGTGGGCCGGGAACGCGATGACGCGCATCCCTCGCCCGGTGAGCAACTTCGTCGCCACGTGACTACCTCCAAGGAGCATCGCGAACTCAACGCCGTCGACGCCCTGGAGCGCCAACCGAAGACGAGCCATCGATCGGGCTGGTGCTCTGCCCCGGCCGCAACAGAACGGTGACCGAATGGGCACTGCGCGGCGTCGACGCCCCGGTCGCGGTCGCGCGCTACACCACCGGCGAGGTCACGCTGACCGACACCCCGCCCTTCGAGCTCAAGCGCGCCCTCCCCGACCTCCCCAAGCTGGCCAGCGAGCTCACTGGCATCGTGGAAGCCGCCAACGTCATCTACGGCGAGCACCCCAGCAGCGAAGAGCACCCGGACGCATAGTCCCCCGGCTCGACGCCCGGCGAGATTGCCCAACGACTCGTTGGACAATCTTCAACCGGTGAGCAGCACCCGATCATCGCACACCCAAACAGGATCGATCGTGCACGATGAGCCAGACCGGGGCGCGGGGAGCAGGTGCTGAGGATCGGAGATCGTCCGCGCGGGTGTACGCGGAGACCAAGGTGTGGAGCGCGCGGCCTCCGTGCCGCGCGACCGGGGTAGTGGCTGGCGAGGAACGGCCATAAACAGCGACCCGGCTCATTCGGTCAGCACCATCCGTCCCAGCCTTCGATACGATGCCGCGCCGTGAGGGGCCAACCACCCGCGCACGACCGGGCACGGCGAGGACAGCGACGGTGACAATAGCCCGCAACGCGGGCCAGCCGAGCGAGTCGCTGCGCCAAGCGTGCGCCACCGTGGTGGAGCCGCTGCGCGCGCGCAGCGAGGAGGTCGCCCAGGCCATATACACGCGCATCCACGAGGCTGTGCCCGACGCGATGAGCGAGGAGGATCCCGACTACCGCCAAGGGGTCAAACAAGCGATCGAGGCGCTGCTGCAGTACACCTTCGACCGGCTCACACGAGAGCCGGGGCGCCCGCCCGCGGCACCCCCCGCGGCAGCACTCGCGCAGGCCCGCCGCGCCGCACAAGCCGGCGTGGGCGTGGGCACCGTGCTGCGCCGCTACCTGGCCGGGCACGAGCACCTCAGCGAGCTGATCGCCGAGACAGCCGAGAACAGCCGGCAGGCCGGCCGCGAGCAGGTGCTTCGCCAGATGCGCGCCACACAGGCCGAGCTGGTGTGCGAACTGACGGAGGCGATCGAACGCGAGCATCAGCGCGAGCGCGAACGGATCGCTCCATCGCCGCAACAACACCGGGGCAAGACCGTGCGCAAGCTGCTGGCCGGCAAGCCCGCCGACCCCACAGAGATCGCAGAGCTGGGGTACGACATCAACGGCCGCTGGCACGTGGGCGCAGTACTGACGGGCGAGCACGGCGAGAATACCCTGCGCCAGCTCAAACAGCAACTGGGCGCCAGCCTGTTATGGGTGGCAGGCGCGCAGGGAACCGCGTGGGCATGGCTGGGTGCAGAGCGCACACCCACCACCGAGCACATGGCGCAACTGGCGCACCCCGCCGGCGCGACACCCCAGTCGGTGGCGATCGGCGAACCGGCGAAAGGATTCGACGGATGGCGGCTCACCCACCACCAGGCCCGCGAAGCGGTGGCGCTCGCCGCACGCACACCCAGCCAAGTCGCCCGCTACAGCGACGCGCCGCTGCTGGTGGCCGGCG
>CAYNGQ010000110.1:0-3935 GCA_964396735.1 uncultured Solirubrobacteraceae bacterium
TCGACGCCGCGCTCGCTCCCCTCGGGCTGATCGTCGCGATCGCCGGGGAGCAGCGGCCCTGGGCGGTGTTGTTGATCGCCCCGCTGTTCGCGATCCTGCGAATCTTCTCCAAGGAACGTCGCGCTCGCCTCGAGCAGTTGATCGAGCTGGGGGACGCCTACCGTGGTACCGCGCTGGTGTTGGGCGATGTGGTGGAGGCGGACGACGCCTACACAGGCGAGCACTGCAAGGGCGTGGTGGCACTCGCACTTGACGTCGCACAGGCGCTGGGGTTGGACGCCCACCGCGCCCGCAACGTCGAGTTTGGCGCTTTGCTGCATGACGTTGGCAAGATCGCGGTGCCCAAGGAGATCATCAACAAGCCCGGCAAGCTCGACCCTGACGAGTGGGAGATCATCAAGACCCACACGATCGAGGGCCAGCGGATGCTCGAGCGCGTCGGGGGCTTCATGCGCGATGTCGGCGAGATCGTGCGCTCCTCGCATGAGCGCTGGGATGGCGCAGGCTACCCCGACGGGCTGCGCGCCGAGGCGATTCCGCTGGAGGCCCGTATCGTCTCCGCCTGCGACGCCTTCAACGCGATGACAACCACGCGCTCCTACCGCAAGGCGATGAGTCTCCAGGACGCGATCGCCGAGCTCACGCGCTGCGCCGGCTCCCAGTTCGACCCGCGGGTCGTCGACGTGCTGGTGGGGCTGGTTGGGGGCGATTAGAACCTCGACGTCCCGATCGGAGACACAGCAGGCGGACCGGGCCCCGCCGATACAGGGCATCTAAGCCGGCGTTTGACGGCCCTCGACAGGTTGGTTCCAATACTCCGAAGCAACCTCCGCCCGCCCGCGCGCGGACCGATCCGCCATGCCGAGATGAGCACCACCACAGACGCACCCCTCGCCGAGAGCCACGGCGAGCCGGCCTGCCTGATGTCGGTGGTGATCCCCTGCCTGAACGAGGCGCAGAACCTCGAGCAGTGCGTCGCGACGGCACTGAGCGCGATGGCGGCGGCGGGGATCGCCGGCGAGGTGGTGCTCGCCGACAACGGGTCGATCGACGGCAGCGCCGCCCTGACGGAGCAGGCGGGGCTCGAGATCGATCAGGGCATCGAAGTCATCTTCGCCTCGTTCCTGCTCAGCATCATCGGGCTGCGACGCCGCTGATGAGAATCAAGGCGGCGCTTGCCGGGGGATTGGGGTTGAGTGCGGTCGCGGTTGTCGTGACGCTGGCGCACGCGCCGACCACAACCGTCCTGTCACGATCGGCCAGCGGGGCGAAGACGCTGGCGTCCACGACGTCCGACGCCGGTGGCTGCCAGAGCGGCGAAATGCTCCCACGCGACACGTCGGCGATTCGTCTCGGCCTGTTCGCCGTCACCAGCCCCGAAGTCACGGTACGGGTGCTCCAGGGCTCGCATCGCATCACGGGGGGGACCCTCGGCGTCGACTGGTCGGGCGAGGGGCCGACGGTCCCCGTCGCGAGGCTGCCACGCACCGTGTCACCGGTCGAGGTCTGCTTCACGCTCAAATCGGTGGCAAGCGTCGTCGAACTGCTGGGCAGAAAGACGCCTGCGGCCGAAGCCGCGATCGGCGAGGGAATGCCGCTGCCCGGCAGGATCAGCATCGAATACCTGCGGTCGGGCCATCGGTCGTGGTGGTCGCTCGCCGTCTCGGTTGCCCGGCACCTGGGGTTCGGCCACGCCGCGAGCGGCGCGTGGGACGCCCTGCTCGTGATCGCGCTGGCGGCGACGTTCGTCACGCTCTCCTCGTGGCTGGTCGTCAGGGAGTTGCGATGAGCAGGCGCTCGCCCCCCGCTGTGAGGGCAAGGCCGCCCGCGCGAAGCACTGTGGCAGCCCGGCGCCGGGCCGCCCGTGGCAGGGCGTCCGGGCAGCGGCGCCAGCACGAACCCGGCGCACTCGATCGGCTGCGCCGCGTGCCAAGCGCGGCGTGGGTGTGCGCCGTGGTGGCATTCCTCAACGCGGCGTGCTGGTCGGTGATCTCGCCACCTTTCCAGGTGCTCGACGAGCCATCCCACTTCGCGTATGTCCAGCACCTGGCCGAGACCGGGAGCCTCCCGACGGAATCGGGCCTCGTCTTCCCCCCAGCCGAGGAGACGGCTCTCGAAGATCTACGGTACCCCGCGGTCCGCGAGCATCCCGCCGTGCCGACGATCTCCTCGTATGCCGCGCAGCACAAGCTCGAACACGATCTTGCGCTCCCCAATTCGCGGACGGGGAACGGCAACGCCGGAGTCGCGACCTCGGAGCCGCCCCTGTACTACGCCCTGGAGACGATTCCCTACGGCCTCGAGTCGGGCGGCACGGTGCTCGACCGGCTCGCACTGATGCGGCTGCTGTCCGCTGTGATGGGCGGTTTCACGGCGCTCTTCGCGTTCCTGTTCCTGCGCGAGGCGCTTCCCGGGGCGCGATGGGCGTGGACGGTCGGCGGCCTCGGTGTCGCGCTCGCGCCACTGTTCGGGGAGATGTCGGGCGCGGTCAACCCCGACGCGATGCTGTTCGCGGTGTCGGCGGCGCTCTTCTTCTGCCTGGCGCGGGGCTTCCGGCGCGGGATCACACCGCGGCTGGCGGCCGCCACCGGCGCGGTGCTCGCCGTGGGCGTGAGCACCAAGCTCAACTTCGTCGGCCTGGTGCCAGGCGCGGTGCTCGGCGTGCTCGCGCTGTGCGCGATCGAGTGGCGCTCCTCGCAGCGGCGCGCCTATCGCTGCCTGGCGCTCGCGCTCGGCATCGGCGCGAGCCCGATCGCGCTGTACGGCATCGTCAACGTATTCTCCGGCCACCCGGTGGGCGGCACGTTCGCGGCCCTTGCCGGGTACTCCCGCAAGGGCGGATCGCTCCCCGGGGAGATCGCCTACATCTGGCAGTTCTACCTTCCGCGACTGCCGGGCATGAAGTCCTACTTCCACGGCTTCCCCACCACACGCGTGTACTGGTTCGACGGTTTCGTGGGACGGTACGGCTGGCTGGACACGACCTTCCCCAACTGGGTCTACACCGCCGCGTTGATCCCGGCCGGATTGATCGCGGTGCTCTTCGCGCGCGCGCTGTTCGTCTACCGCGGTGCGCTGCGCAACCGCCTGAGCGAGATCCTTGTGTACTGCGCGATGAGCCTCGGCGTGCTCCTCATCGTCGGCGCCGACGACTACCTTCACAGGATCCCCGGCGAGTACGCCGAGCCGCGCTACCTGCTGCCGATGCTCGCGCTGTGGGGGGCCGTCCTGGCGCTGGCCGCGCGCGGCGCCGGGCGGCGCTGGGGGCCAGTCGCGGGCGTCGTGATTGTCAGCCTGGTGCTGGCGCACAATCTCTGCAGCCAATTGCTGGTCATCTCGCGCTACTACAGGTGAGGTGACCAGGCAGGCTAACCGTAATACCGCGAGATCACGAGCAGTTGGCTGAAGATGTCGTGCGCGAACACCGCTGTGACGATCAGCGCGCCCACCGCCGGCGCCCAGCGCCGCCCGGCGCCCTCCGCCGCCAGCGCCAGCACAGCTCCCGCAAGCGCAAGCATCGGCAGCAGGTAGCGCGGCTCCGCGTACAGTTCTCCCAGCGGCTTGAAGCTGTTGATGTAGGAATCCATCCCGATCAGCGTCAGCAGTCCCGCGAGCATCACGGCGTAGGTGAGCAGCTCGGCCGAGCGGTGGCGCAGGGCAGCGCGGTTGACCGCGAGCGTTCGGACGCAAAGGATTGCGATCAATCCGGCCGGGATCAGCGCGAGACTGTAAACCCAGCCTGGAAACACGGTATCCAGCCACCCATACAGGCCGACCAGCCTGTCGAACCAGATCTGCCGCGTGGTGGAGATCGCAGGAAAGTAGTTGTGCATCCCGGGAAGCCGGGGAAGGTAGAACTGCCAGATGTAGCCGATCGCGTGGAAGACCGATCCCTGTAGGAGGCGGGCGGCGTTGGAGACCTCCCCCAAGACCGG
>CAYNGQ010000111.1:0-3146 GCA_964396735.1 uncultured Solirubrobacteraceae bacterium
TCGATCGACCGTGCGAGCTCCAGCAGCAGCGGCTTCAGCAGGTTGGCGAGCACCGTCGGCGCGGCCATGCCACCGATGGTCGGCAGGCGCTCGCGGCGCAGGTCGAAGCTGCGAGTCTCCAACTCCACGCCGTTGACCAACGCGTTCTCGCGAGCTGCTTCGACGCTCTCCAGCTCGTTGTCGAGGCCGAGCACCGGCCCATACCCGAGGCGGGCGGCCGCGATCGCCAGCACCCCCGAGCCGGTACCGACGTCCAGCAGCGCTCCCCGTTGCCCCTCCTCGGTCGCCAGCTCCAGCAGCAGCTCCAGGCACATCCGGGTGGTCGCGTGCGCCCCCGTCCCAAACGCCTGGCCGGGGTCGATCACGATCTCCTCGACATGGGTGCGGTCAACCGGCGGCTCCCACGGCGGACGCACGTGCAGGCCCGGCACGATTCCAGGCGACTCGACCGAAGCCGGGAGACACTCGCCTCCGGCTCGCATCCCCGTTTCAGCCAGCATCCCCGTTTCGGCCGGCATCCCCCGTTCGGCCGGCGTCCCCGTTTCGATCAATACCGGACGGTGAAAGCGCTTCCAACGCTCCCCCCAATCGTCGGGCAGCTCAGTAGTCGCGACCTCCACCAGCGCATCCCCCGCCGCGGCACGCAGATCGGGCAGTTGCGGAAGCTCGCCGGGGCTGCCGTACACCGCGTACTCGACCACCCCGCTCCCCACCTCTGCCTCCTCCACGCCGGAGGGTGCCAGCTCCAGCAGCTGTGCAAGCACCACCTCTGCGTCCTCGCGGCGGACGCGCACCGCGAGACGGATCACGCGGACCGGTGGTGCAGTGCGCGGCGCAGCTTGCCGAGCATCGATTCCTCGCCGCGCAGGTTGTCCTCGGTGAGCGTCTCCTGCACGCGCTCAAGCAGCTCGCGCTGCTCGACGTTCAGGCGCCGGGGCACCACCACGTTGACGACCACGCGCAGGTCCCCGCGCCGGCCGCTGCGCAGGCTGGGCATTCCCTGACCACGCACCGTCAGCACCTCGCCCGGCTGGGTGCCAGGGGCGATTTTTACCGGCGTCGTACCCTCGAGCGTGGGCGCGTCGAGCGTCGCTCCGACAGCCGCAAGTGGAGCGGAGACGTCGAGCGCGGTAATCAGATCGTCCGCTTCACGTACGAAGCGCTCGTCGGGGCGCACCCGCACCAGCACGTACAGGTCGCCCGCGGGCGCGCCAGCCTCACCCGCGTGGCCCTTGCCGCCGAGGCGGATGCGCTGGCCGTCGGCAATTCCCGCGGGCACGTCCACTGTCAGCGTGCGCCTGGCGGCACGGCGGCCCCGACCGCGGCACTCGCCGCAGGGCTGCTTGGCGGTGCGGCCGTCGCCGTGGCAACGCTCACACACCACGGTGCGCATCATCTGGCCGAAGGGAGTGCGCGTCACCGCCTGCAGCTGCCCCGCCCCGCCGCAGCGCTCGCAGGTCTCAATCGGGGTGCCCGGCTCGGCGCCGTTGCCGTGGCAATGCTCGCAGCGCTCGACCACCTCGAAGGCGACCTCAGCGCTCTTGCCGCTCGCCGCCTCGCGTAGGTCGATTTCAAGCGCCGCCGCCAAGTCCTGGCCCTGCGCGGGCCCCGCCCCGCGCCCGCCTCCGAAGGGGCTGGCGCCGCCGAAGAAGGCGTCGAACAGGTCGCCGATCGAGCCGAACCCGTCGAAGTTGGGGGCATACCCGCCGGAGCGCAGCCCCTCGTGGCCGTAGCGGTCGTAGGTCGCGCGCCGCTGCGGGTCGGAGAGGATCTCGTACGCCTCCGCGGCCTCCTTGAACTTCTCCTCCGCCTGCGGATCGTGGGCGTTGACGTCCGGATGCAGCTCCCTCGCCAGACGGCGGAAGGATTTCTTGACGTCCTGCTCGGAGGCGTCGCGGGCGACCCCGAGCACCTCGTAGGGGTCGCGGGGGGTGGAGGCGCGGCTCACGGCTTCTGTGGATAGGCGGTCATGGGCACGGGAGTTGAGTATTGACGGACACAGTAGGGGCTCGCCGCGTGTCAGCCGGCAAAGGGTTGGCGACAAAGTAAATGGCGGGATCGGGGTGGTCGATTCGTGGATGGGATGCGACGCACGCGAGCGCAGATGATCGATGGCCCACCCACCCCGCACGGCGAGCGCCGCGGGTGGCGCAGACCGCCGCGAAGCGGCCGCACCGGCCCGTCAGAGACTTTGTCGTGGGCCCTAAGGGTGCCGAGGCCGCGTGGGAGGGGGCCGGCAGGTCAGCTCTCCGCATAGGGCTCTTCCACGAAGCGCGAAAGCTCGTGCGCCACCTCCTGCACCGCGGGGATCGCGTACGCGTAGTTCATTCGCACCGGGCCGATCACCGAGACGATCCCCAGCCGGCGCTGGGCCACACCGTATCCCGTCGCAACCATCGCCAGTGAGCGCATCGCCGGGATCTCGTTCTCCTCGCCGATCCGCACATACACCCCCGGCTCGCCAAGCGCGGTGCGCAACACGTCCAGCAGCGCCACCCGCTGCTCCAGGAGCTCCATCAACTCGTTGATCTGACCGACGTCGCGCAGATGGGCGTCGGAGAACAGCCGCGCCGTGCCGTCGAGGTAGAGCACGTGCTCGGACTCCGCCGCCAGCTCGCCGAACGCCGGGGCGAGGCGATCGATGAAGGCGTGCTCCTGCGTCGGCAGCGTGGGGTCGGCGAGGCGCTGGTGGAGCATCCGCGCACCGAGACCGAGTCCCACCAGGCGCTCGTTGAGGTACTCCCCCGCCCACGCCACGAGCCCCGGATCGACGGCTTGCTCGAAGGTCACGAGCATCTTCGAGACGCCGCCCGTCGAGGTGATGATCACGACCATCACCACCTGCGGCTGCAGCGCCAGCACCTCGACATGCCTGATCGTCGCGGTATCCATCGCGGGCGCGGAGACCACCGCCAGCAAGTTCGTGACCTGGGAAAGAGTCTCCGTGGTCGAGCGCATCGCCTCCTCCACCTCGCGGCGGATCAGCGACAGCTCCAGCCGCCGCGCCGGCACGAGACCCTGACCGGAGGCGAGCATGCGATCGACCACATAGCGCTGGCCCGCATCGGTCGGTACGCGACCCGCCGATACGTGCGGATGCGCGAGCAGGCCGTGCTCCTCGAGCAACGCCAGCTCATTGCGGATCG
>CAYNGQ010000112.1:0-4759 GCA_964396735.1 uncultured Solirubrobacteraceae bacterium
TGCAAGGCCGCTGATATCCAAACGTCGATCGTCAGGCAGCGGCATCGCGCCGCGAGAAGCCTATCCCAATGTGGCCGAGTCGGTCGAGCAGTCAAACTCGCGATACTGCTCCGCTTGATTCAATACGCTCTGCGCAGCGTCCTTCCGAGAGGCGAAGCCTGCCAAGCCACCCGGTTGTTGGCTCGAGCCCCAGTGTTGGTGGTGCGGTCCGCCCCACAGGATAGGTTTCCGAGGTGCGCCTGATCGTGGCCCGCTGCGAGGTCTCCTACATCGGCCGTCTGACGACGGTGCTCCCCGAGGCGGTGCGCCTGCTGATGCACAAGGCGGATGGCACGTTCATGGTGTGGGCCGACGGCGGCGGCCCGAACGTGAAGCCGCTGAACTGGATGACCCCGCCGACGGTGCTCGAAGCGCAGAACGACGCGCAGGGCACGCTGACGCATCTGACCGTGCGCAAGCAGCGCCAGGAAGATCGTCTGGAGATCGCCGTCACCGAGGTGCTATCGGACATCGAGCACGAGCTGGACACGCTGGTGTCGCTGGAGAAGGAGGGTCTTGAGCGCGAGCTGCAGGAGCTGCTCGCCGACGCCCCCCAGTGGTGCGGCGAGGGCTTCCGGCTGGTCCGCCGCGAGTGGCCCACGGATATCGGACCGGTCGATCTGATGTGCCGCGACGCCGAGGACGAGTGGGTGGCGGTGGAGATCAAGCGGATCGCCACGATCGATGCGGTCGAGCAGCTGACGCGCTACCTTGAGCGCATCCGCCACGACCCCGCGCTCGGCGCCTGCCGCGGAGTGCTGGCGGCGCAGCGGATCAAGCCGCAGGCCCGTGTCCTCGCCGAATCGCGCGGGATCGACTGCGTCGAGGTCGATCTCGACGTGCTGCGCGGCGAGCGCGAGCCCGAGCTGCGGCTGTTCGCGGCGTAGGATGCCGCCATGACTACAGAGACCACAGAAGCTGTACTGACCGAGCGCCGCGGAGGCGTGCTGCTGATCACGCTCAACCGCCCGCAGGTGCGCAATGCCGTCAACGCTGCCGTGGCCGAGGGCGTGGCGCAGGCGTTGGAGGAGCTTGACGCTGACGAGCAGCTGGCGGTGGGGATCCTCACCGGGGCGGGGGGCTTCTTCTGCGCCGGTATGGACCTGGGGGCGTTCGTGCGCGGCGAATCACCTTGGTTCGGCGACCGCGGCTTCGCGGGTATCGCCCAGCGCTCCGCGCGCAAGCCGCTGATCGCGGCGATCGAGGGCTTCGCGGTCGCGGGCGGCATGGAGGTTGCGCTTGCCTGCGATCTGATCGTCGCCGCGAAGGGCGCGAAGCTCGGCATCCCCGAGGCCAAGCGCTCGCTGGTGGCGGCCGGCGGCGCGCTGCTGCGGCTGCCGCGGCGGATGCCCTACCACGTGGTGATGGAGCTGGCGCTCACCGGCGACACGATGCCGGCCGAGCGCTTCCACGAGCTCGGCGTGGTCAATCGTCTGGCCGAGCCCGGCGGCGCTGTCGAGGCCGCGCTGGAGCTCGCCGCCACGCTGGCCAAGAACGGCCCGCTTGCGCTGATCGCCTCCAAGCAGATCCTGCAGGAGCAGTTCGACTGGTCCACCGCCGAGATGTGGGAGCGCCAGGCGGCGATCTCAGGCCCCGTGTTCGCCTCCGAGGACGCCAAAGAGGGCGCCTCCGCCTTCAAGGAGAAGCGCGAGCCCGTGTGGCGGGGGCGGTAGGGAAGACCACCACCAAGTCGGTGAGGTCAATTGAGCTAGTCGAGCGATTCCAGCAGCTGAATATCAGCGAGATCCTGAGGTCGGCGTGCGCACCTGCTCTCCCAGATGCGTATGTGACCCCGTCAGAGCGCCGGCAGGCGCTCGATCTCGGGCGAGCGCAGGGCGATGCCCAGGCCGCGCAGGGAGACGCGCCCGGACTCGGGGTAGAAGCACATGTCGCTCGACTCGCGGGTGCCGTAGGCGAGATAGGTGAGACCCTGCTCGCCGGGGCGCAGCGCGTGCGCGACGCCAGTGCCCGCTGGGCGCGAGACGACGTCGCCCGCGCGCAGCGGATGCTCCTCGGGGGGCTGCGCGTCGCGTTCCCACAGCTCCAGGACTCCGCTGCCGTCGAGCACGACGAATAGCTCCTCCTCCAGCGAGTGGCAGTGGGCGGGGGCGCCGTGGCCGCTGGGAGCGAGGGTGACGTGGTTGAGGCCGGTCGCGCTGGCGCCGGCGGCCTGACCGCAGCGGCGGGCGCGGCCGTCGAAGATCGCGGGGACGTCGGTGAGGGCGACCACGTTGGGCGGGCGCTCCGCCTCCGGGGGCGGGCACTCCGGCGGGCCGGCGGCGGCCTCGCGGGCGAACGGGTGATCGCCGCCGGAAAGCTCGGTCCAGCGGGGGAACGACCAGGCGATTCCGGCCCGCGGCAGCGCGGTCAGCGCGGGGTCGCGGCGCTGTCCGAAGACGAGCACGTCGAGCCCGCCGGTTCCGCCACGCAGCGTGTGCGGGCCGCGTCGCGGCCGGTGCACGATGCAATCGTCCGCTCGGACCTCGCAGGTCTTGCCGTCCTGCCACAGCAGCCCCTCGCCGCCGAGCACGAAGAAGATCTCCTCGTCGGCGCCGTGGTCGTGGGCGGGAGTGGAGAAGTGCGCCTCGGCGATCTCGATGCGTCGCAGGCCCACGGTGCGAGTGCCGGCTTCGCGTCCGAGATCGCGCCACAGGCCTTTGATGTGGCCCACGGCGAGCTCGTTGGACTGGCTCTCGTGGAGGGTGGGGATCCGCACGCCGCGAGACTACCACCGAGGCTCACTCGGTCCTGGCGAGGCGTCAGGGCAAAGCTGAGACTCAGCCCCGCCGCGCGCGGCGTTTGCGACGCCACTGAGCGAAGACGTTCTTGAAGCGTCGCCAGAGCATCGGCTGAGCCTACCGCTCGGACGGGGTCGCGTGGGTGAGGTGCTGCCAACGCATCCGGCTACCGCTCGCCCGGCGTCTTGCGGGGGTACTGGGAGGTGTTGAGGCTGAGGTCGAGGGCGGTGCGCACGATGCGCGACTGTTCGGCGGCGTGGGCGGCCGGGTAGCCCTCGCCGGGGCTGGCTCGCTCGGGGCGGCCGATATAGCCGAAGTGGACGTCGCTGGAGAGGATCTGCATGAGGCGCGGGAACATGTGCGCGCGGGCGCCCATGTTGCGGGGCTCTTCCTGGGTCCACACCACCTCGCGCAGGTTGGGGTAGCGGGCGATCAGCGCGAGGATCTGGCCTTCGGGGAAGGGGTAGAGCAGCTCCACGCGCCCCACCGCCACGGCCGCATTGTCCTGGCGGTCGGGGTGGCCGACGAGGTCGTAGTAGATCTTGCCGGTGCATAGAACCAGGCGCGTGACCTGCTCGTCCTGCACGCCGGGCTCGGGGAGCACCGGCTGGAAGCTGCTGTGCTCGGCGAGGTCGGCGATGTCGCTGCTCGCCTGCGGCAGGCGCAGCAGCGACTTCGGGGTCATGATCACGAGCGGCCGCTGCTTGGCGATGCGCGCCTGGCGGCGCAGCAGGTGGAAGTACTGGGCGGGCGTCGTCAGGTTGGCCACGCGAATGTTGCCCTCCGCGGCCAGCGCGAGGAAGCGCTCCAGGCGCGCGGAGGAGTGCTCGGGGCCGGAGCCCTCGTAGCCGTGGGGCAGCAGCAGCGTGAGGCGCGAGGTCTGACCCCACTTGGCGAGGCCGGAGACGATGAACTGGTCGACGATCACCTGCGCGGAGTTGACGAAGTCGCCGAACTGCGCCTCCCACAGCACGAGCGTCTCGGGGGCCTCCTGCGAGTAGCCGTACTCGAAGCCCATGCACGCGAGCTCTGAGAGCGGGCTGTTGTGCAGCTCGAACGGGGCGAGCGCCTCGGGGAGGCTCTGGATCGGGCAGAAGGTCTGGCCGGTCTTGGCGTCGTGCAGCACCATGTGACGCTGGCTGAAGGTGCCGCGCTCGGTGTCCTGGCCGGTGAGCCGCACAGGGGTGCCGTCGGTCAACAGTGAGGCGAACGCGAGCGCCTCGGCGTGCGCCCAGTCGAGGCGGGGGCGATCGAGGGCGGTTGCGCTCGGTGCCACGCCGCCGCCAACTGCCCCCACCCCTGCTCCTCCTTTTTCTTCTCCTGCGCTCCCACCATCCCCGCTCGGCTCCTGCAGCGCGGCGCGGCGGCGCTCCAACTGTTTGACGAGCTTGGGGTGCACGGTGAAGCCATCGGGGGTGCGCAGCAGCTGCATGCCCAGCTCGCGCAGGCGCTCGGCGGGCACCGCCGTCTGCACTTCGGGCGAGGGGGAGCGGTCGAGCTGGTATTCGCCGGTGCCGCTGCTCGCGGAGCCGTTCTCCGCAGCGGCGGCGATCTTCGCCTTCAGGCGCTGGTGGAGCGTGGTGAGGTTGTCCCACACCCCCTGCGCCAGCTGGTCGATCTGCTCCTTGGTGACAACCCCTTCGGCGGTGAGGCGCTCGCCCCACAGTTCCGCCACGCGCTTGTGCCCCTTGATCTTCGCGTACATCTCCGGCTGCGTGTAGGCGGGCTCGTCGGACTCGTTGTGGCCGAAGCGGCGATACCCGATCAGGTCGATCAGCACGTCGTGGCCGAATTCCTTGCGGAAGGCGAAGGCGAGGCGCACGGCGCTCATGCAGGCGGGGACGTCGTCGGCGTTGACGTGGATGATCGGCACGTCGAAGCCCTTCGCCAGATCGGAGGCGTAGGTCGTTGACCGCGAATCCTCCGGGTCGGTCGTGAAGCCGACCTGGTTGTTCTGGATCAGGTGAATCGTGCCGCCGACC
>CAYNGQ010000113.1:0-5971 GCA_964396735.1 uncultured Solirubrobacteraceae bacterium
CGGCTGGTCGGCGGCGATGAACGAACTGAGCCGCGTACTGCCGCCCACGATCTCACTCAGCTCGCTGCAGGGCACGATCGGCTCCTCGACGGGGAGCGCCTCCGCGGCCAAAAGCGCGGCCGTTCCCGCTCCTGCTCCCGCTGCCGGCTCCACCGCGTCCACAGCCTCCACAGCTTCCGCCGCCGCCGCGGCTCCCGTCGCCTCCGCCACGCCGCCCGGCACGACCCCCGCCTTCACGCTCGCCGGGTGCGCGACCAGCCAGATCGCGGTCGCGCAGATGCTCGTGCGCCTGCGTTTGATCAGCGGCGTCAGCAACGTCACCCTGCAGAGCTCCGCCAGGTCCGGCAGCAGCAGCGGTGGTGGCTCGGGCAGCTCCGGTGGCGTGTGCCCGGCCGACGACCCCTCCTTCACCGCGCAGGTGAGCTTCCAGCCGCTGCCGACGCCGCCGAGCTCGAGCGTCCAAACGCTGGAGGCGAGCGACTCGAGCGAATCCCCCGCCGCCGGCTCGTCGAGCAAGAGCGGCCCCAAAGCGGTGTCCACCAGCGATAAGGGCAAGGGAGCGGCCGGATGACCACCCGTGATCGCATGGTGCTGATCGCCGTCGTCGTGCTGGTGCTGCTGGCCGGCGGCTGGGTGCTGGTCGTCTCGCCCGAGCGCAACAAGGCGGGGGCCGAGCAGGCGCAGGTGCAGAGCGCGCGCCAGCAGCTCGAAACCGCCAAGAGCCAGGCCAACAGCGCCCGCGCCGCCGAGCAGCGCTACAACACTGCCTACAGCTCGGTCGTGAGCCTCGGCAAAGCGGTGCCGGCCTCAGAGGAAGTGCCTTCGCTGATCTACCAGCTCGAACTGGCGTCCGACCAGCGCGACATCGAATTCACCTCGATCACCTCGGGCAGCTCCAGCGGCTCCAGCAGCTCCAGCAGCGCCTCCGCGTCGGCCGCGGCGGACACCTCGGCAACGCCCTCTGCTTTCACGCCGATGCCGTTCACGTTCGTCTTCAAAGGCAGCTTCGAGGGGCTGGCGCACCTGCTCGGGCAGATCGACGGCTTCGCGCAACGCAGCACCGCCGGTCAGCTGACGGTGAGCGGGCGTTTGCTGACGATCCAGGGGGCCGACATCACCGTCCAGAACACGAGTGGCTCGAGCTCCTCCAGCGCGCTGACGGCGACGATCACCGCGACCGCGTACGTGCTGCCCGCCAGCCAGGGCCTGACCGGCGGCGCCACCGCCGCCGGCCCGGGTGCGACCACGACCTCCGCGGCCTCCTCGGCCGCGCCAGCCACCGCCGCAGTGGTGAAGGCGACGCCATGAACGAGATCCTGACATCGCTGAAGTCCGACCTGTCCGACCGGCGGCTGCTGCCGGTGCTGGTGGCACTGTGCCTCGCGCTCGCGGGCGCCGTCGCCTACGTGGTGCTGGATGGTGGCGGATCGAGCGAAGCCGGCACGGCGCCCTCGGCCGCGGCTGGGGCTTCGAATCCATCCCCGGTCTCGCACGGCACCAACGTGGCCGTCACCGAAGCCAAGGCCAATCCCAACGCGGCCGTCTCCGAGACGACCGAAGGCGCGCGCTACCGGCACAAACCCGGCTCGCGCGACCCCTTCACCCCGCTGCCCTCGCCGAAGACGGCCTCGACGGCGGCCGTCAAGAGCAGCGGATCCTCCTCGGTGTCGTCGCCCTCCACGAGCTCGAGTTCGACGAGCGTGGAAAAGAGCAGCCCCAGCTCGACCAACACGGGCGGCTCGACGACCAAGCCCTCGACTCCTGTGAAGCCGGCGCCGAAGAAGACGACGCCCAAGACCGTGTACGTGGTGAGCGTGCAGTTCGGCGTGCTGTCCACGACCGCCGGCGCGCTCTCGCAGCTGACCCCGTACCCCGATCTGAAGCGCCTGCAGCAGCTCCCCTCCGCCCAGGACGTGCGATTGGTGTTCTCCGGCGCGCGCGGCAACGGCAAGGGCGCGGTGTTCGCGCTCAGCCGCGAAGCGATCCTCAAAGGCCAGGGGATCTGCATCCCGAGCGCCGAACAGTGCGAAGCGATCGACCTCGAAGTGGGGCAGAGCGAGGAACTGACCTACCTCGAACCGGACGGTCAGAGCGTGCCGTACGAACTGAAGGTGCTCAGCATCACCAAGGAATCGACCACCGCGAGCGCCGCGAGCGTTCACCACCATCACCGCCATCGCCACCACCACGGGTAGCGCATTCAGGCGAGTGGTGAGTGGGGGAGATCGTCCGCGCGTGTAGCCGCGTATCCCGCGCGCCCGGGCGCCGGGCATCCGTGCCCAGCGACGACGCCAATATGCTGAGGCGGCAATGATCCTGCGCCTCACCACCGCCGGCGAGTCCCACGGGCCCGGCCTGACCGCGATCGTCGAGGGGCTGCCCGCGGGTCTCGAGCTGCGCGCTGAGGAGATCGACGCCGACATGGCCCGCCGGCAGCTCGGGCATGGGCGCGGCGGGCGCATGAAGATCGAGCGCGACGCGGCGACTGTGACCGGGGGGGTGCGGCACGGGCGCACGCTGGGCGGCCCGATCGCGCTGCAGGTCGCCAACCGCGACTACGCCAACTGGGAGGAGCGGATGAACCCCTGGCCGGTATCGGACCCCGCCCACCCTGTCCCCGAGGTGCACCTGCCCCGCCCCGGCCACGCCGACCTGGTGGGCACCTGGAAGTACAAGCAGAGCGATGTGCGCAACATCCTCGAGCGGGCCTCCGCGCGCGAGACGGCGGCGCGCGTGGCGGGCGGCGCCTTGGCGAAGGCGTTCCTGCGCGCGCTCGGCGTGGAGGTGCGCTCGCACGTCGTGCAGATCGCCTCGGTGCGCGCACCCGAGCGAGAGCGGGCGCTGACCCTGGATGAGTTCGACGCGGTGGACGACTCGCCGGTGCGCTGCCTCGACGCGGACGCCACGCGCGCGATGGTGGCCGAGATCGACGCGCTGCGCAAGGCCAACGAGTCGCTCGGTGGCGTCTTCGAGGTGATCGCTTTCGGGCTCACGCCCGGTCTCGGCTCGCACGTCTCGTGGGAGGAGCGCCTCGACGGCCGTCTGGCGATGGCGATCCTCTCGATCCAGGCGCTGAAGGGCGTCTCGATCGGCGCCGGCTTCGAGGTCGCCGGGGTGCCGGGTTCGCGGGCGCACGATGAGATCTTCCACTCGCCCGAGCGCGGCTACTACCGCGAGACCAACCGCGCGGGCGGCCTGGAGGGGGGGATGAGCACCGGCGAGCCGCTGGTTGTGCGTGGCGCGATGAAGCCGCTGCCGACGCTCACCAAGCCGCTGCGCTCGGTCGACATCTCAACCCACGAGCCGGCGGAGGCGCTGCGCGAGCGCACCGACTCCTGCACGGTGCCCGCCGCCGGGGTGGTGGGGGAGGCGATGGTGGCGCTGGTGCTCGCCGACGCCTACCGGCGCAAGTTCGGCGGCGACCACATCGACGATGTCCGCGAGGCGGTGCGCGCCTACGAGGAGCGGATCGATTGGCGCCGCTAGACAGGGCGCTGGTCTTCATCGGCTTCATGGGGGCCGGGAAGACGACGGCGGTCGGCGAGGTGGGTCTGGCGCTGGACGCGGAGATGCTGGACAGCGATGACGTGCTCGAAGAGCGGTTCGGTCACTCGATCGCCGAGGAGTTCGAGCGAAATGGCGAGGCCGCCTTCCGCGCAAAGGAGGAGGAGCTGGTCTGCGAGATGCTCGCCTACGCCGGTTCGGACTCCGTGATCGCGCTGGGCGGCGGCAGCGTGCTCTCCGCCCGCGTGCGCGATGCGCTCGAGCCCCATGTGACGGTCTTGCTGGATATCGACGTGAAGACGGCATGGAGACGTGCTGGTAGAGGGCGGCGGCCCCTGGCGGGTGATCCGGAGAGCTTCGCCAAGCTGTATGAGCAGCGCCGTCCGCTGTACGAAGAGCTGGCCGATGTGTTTCTGCCCCCCGACATCCGTCCCCTAACGGATTTGACCCGGGCCTTGACCAATCCCGCCTTCGGTGGCGTGGCCATCCGCGCACTCCCGTGGCTGCGCGCGCTGGCGGCTTTCCCCCCCGGCACGCGCCTGCTGTGGGCCGCCGCCGAATCGGGCGAGTACCCGGTACTCGTCGGCAGGGGATTGGTGAGTGCCGGCGACGAGGATCGGCTGGCCAGGATCTGGCCGTTCGACCGCGCTGCCTCGCGACCGTTCTGCGTCACCGACGAGACCGTGGGCGAGCTGTATGGGGGGCGGTTGGGCAAGCTGGCCGAGTCGATCGCGATCCCTCCGGGCGAGTCGGCCAAGACGCTGGCGACCGCCGAGCGCGTGTGGCGCGAGCTGGCGCACGCGGGCATGACGCGCGCCGACCACCTCGTGGCGCTCGGCGGCGGGGTGGTGGGCGATCTCGCCGGTTTCTGCGCGGCTACCTACCAGCGCGGCGTGCCGGTCGTGCAGGTCCCGACCACGCTGGTGGCGCAGGTGGACTCCGCCTACGGCGGCAAGACCGGTGTCGACCTCCCCGAGGCGAAGAACTACGTCGGCGCCTACCACCAGCCCGCGGCCGTGCTGGTCGACCCCGACACGCTGCGCACGCTGCCGCTGGCGGAGCTGAGCGCCGGCTGGGTCGAGGTGCTGAAGACCGCGCTGATCGCGGGCGGGGCGCTGTGGGAGCGCGTGTGCGCCGAAGCGCCGGGGTTGCCGCCCGAGGAGCGCACGATTCTCGCCTGCGCGCGGCTGAAGCTCGCGGTCGTCGCCGAGGACGAGCGCGACGGCGGTCGCCGCCAGGTGCTCAACCTCGGGCACACGGTCGGCCACGCGATCGAGACCGCCACCGTGTATGGGCGCTACCGCCACGGCGAGGCCGTCGGGCTCGGTCTGCTCGCCGCGCTGCGCCTCTCCGGCCAGGAGCAGCTGCGCGCGCACGTGCGTGAGTTGCTGAGCGCCCGCGGGCTCCCGGTGGCGTTGGAGGGCGTGGGCGTGGATGAGGTGGTTGCGGCCGTCGCCCATGACAAGAAGCGCGTCGGCGCCCACATCCCGTTCGTGCTCGTGCACGCCCCCGGCGATGTGCGAGTCGGTTGCGAGGTCGCCGATCGGGACCTGCGGGCCGCAGTCGCCGAGCTGGTTGCATAATTTTCGCGGACCTACCAGCTGGGCCATTAACAACTTTTTCAGCCTCTACCAGTTGCAAAAAGCACAAACTCTCAGCTTGGCGGAGGGTGGTCCAAGAACTTTTCGGCCCCTACCAGTTGCAAAGCGCACAAACTTGCAGGCTTGGCAGGAGATAGGCTGCCTAAATGGTCGACGCCTCCTACCGCATCGAGGTCATGCACGGGGTCAACCTCAACATGCTGGGTCAGCGCGACCCCGCGCAGTACGGCACGCTGACGCTCTCCGAGCTCGAGCAGCACGTCGACGCCTTCGCCGATGAGCTGGGCCTGCGCGCCCGCTTCTTCCAAACCAACTCCGAGAGCGAGCTGGTCGAGCGCCTGCATCTGCTGCGCGAGGATGCCGATGGGATCGTGATCAACCCCGGCGCGTGGACGCACTATGCGTGGGCAATCCACGACGCTCTGGAGATCGCTGCGCTGCCGACCGTCGAGGTGCACCTCTCCGACGTGAAGGCGCGCGAGCCGTGGCGGCGGGTGTCGGTGATCGAGGATCTCTGCGTCGCCTCGGTCTGCGGGCAGGGAGTCGATGGCTACCGCGTCGCCCTGCAACGCCTACGCGCTGCACTCGACGAGGCCGCGGTGTGAGGAGCGCCATATGACCGAGGATGCGGGGACCTGGGCCATGTGGATTTGGGCAGGGGTTGTGGGAGTTGGGACGGGGGTTGTGGGCCGTGGCGGTGAGTGAGCGGTTGGGCGCCAATCCCGAGGTCGCGCGCACCAACATGCTCGCCGCGTTGCTGCGCGAGCACGAGGCTGAACCGGATCTGCTGGTGCTCACCAACCCGGTCAATTTGCGCTACATAACCGGCTTCACCGGCACCAATGGTCTCGCACTGATCGCCGCCG
>CAYNGQ010000114.1:0-3700 GCA_964396735.1 uncultured Solirubrobacteraceae bacterium
ACCGCCACCGCACCGCGGGTGACAAGCACCAACCGCACATCGGCCAGCCGCGGATCGGCGAGCGACATCTGCAACAACTCGAGCGTCCGCAGCACGCTCTCCCGCGCCGACACCGCCGGCTCCTCCCCGGCGTCCACCGCAACGGGCACCAGCACAACCCCGGGCGCGTCCGTGCCCGCCGCGATCGCCTCGCCGAGAGCCGCAAGATCGGTGTAGCGCTCGACGTCGTCCCCTGCCACATCGAGCTCGCCCGCAACCGCAAGCCGCTGCGCCGGGGGCTCGCTCGCAGGGACGGGGATCTCCACCCACTCCAACCCAAACAGCCCACCGTCACCCACCCCACGCGCACCCACCAGGTCACCGCTCTCCACCGGCCGGAACGCCAGCGAGTCGAGCGACAGCACCGCCGCGCCCGACTCGTCGAACGCGGCCAGGCTCAGCCCGCTCTCACCCACGGCCGCCAGGCGCACCCGCAGCAGGGAGGCGCCATCGCGATGCAGGCGCACCCCGCTCCACGCGAACGGCAGCGACAGCCCGCCCCGCTCCAACCCGCCACCCTCGAGCAGGCACAGCCCATGCAGGGCCCCATCGAGCAGCGCGGGGTGCACTCCGAAGCTGTCCGCCTGCTCCGCCTGCGCCTCGGCCAAGCCGATCTCGGCGAACAGCTCCCCGCCACGCCGCCAAGCGGCCCGCAGCCCCTGGAAGGCCGGCCCATAGCTGAACCCCAGCTCGGCCAGCCGGTCGTAGAGGAACTCCACCTCCACCCGCACGGCGCCCTCCGGCGGCCACGACTCCCCATAGAGCTCCTCATACGCGAGATCGGCGCCCCCGGCCACGCCTCCCGCAATCGGGTCGCCGACGCCGGGCGCGAGCACACCGCCTGCGTGACGCGTCCATCCGGCGTCCGCTCCGAAATCCGCGGTGGAGGAGTCACGCGGGCGCGAGTAGACGGCGACCGCGCGACGGCCCGACTCCTCGGGCTCGGCCACCGTGACCTGCAGCTGGACGGCGCCCCGCTCGGAGAGCACCAGCGGCGCCTCCAGCGCCAGCTCCTCGACCACCCCGCATTCGACGTGCGCGCCGGCGGCGAGCGCCAGCTCGACGAACGCCGCTCCCGGGAACAGCACCGTGTCGAGCACCGCGTGATCGGCCAGCCAGGGATGGCTCGCCAGCGAGAGACGGCCGGTGAACAGCCACTTCTGCGCGCCCGCCACCCGCACCACCGCGCCCAGCAGCGGATGGTCGGCCGTCTTCAATCCCACGGCGGTGAGGTCGCCCACGCCCGCGACGGGCTCGAGCCAGAACCGCTCGCGCTGGAAGGCGTAGGTCGGCAACCCGACACGGCGCGCGGCGCGCCCGGCGAACAGCGCCGGCCAATCCACATCGACGCCGGCGGTGTGCGCCCCGGCCAACAGGCCGACGAGCGCCTCGCCCTCGGAGCCACCAGCGCGCATGGTGGGCAGCAGCAGCGCGTGCTCCTCCGCCTCCCCGCTGAGGCACTCGCGGGCGATCGCCGAGAGCACGCCGTCGGGGCCCAGCTCCAAGAAGCGCGTCACACCCGCCTGCTCCAGCGTGGCCACGCCGTCGGCGAAGCGGACCGTCTCACGCACGTGAGTCACCCAGTACTCCGGTGTCGTCAGCTCCTCGCCGACGTGCTCCCCGGATACGTTGGAGATGATTGGGATTATGGGGAGGTGGTAGGTGAGGCCCCCGGCGATCTCGCGGAGCTCTTGGAGGATCGGCTCCATCCGGTGGGAGTGAAAAGCGTGGCTGACTCGCAGCCGGGTGGCCTTGTGACCCTGCTGCTTCCAGGTGGCCTGAAGCTCCTCGATCGCGTCGGTGTCACCGGAGACCACGACCGCCTGCGACCCATTGACCGCGGCGAGCGACAGACGACCGGCGTAGCGAGTGAGGGCCGTGGTGGCCTCCGCCTCGGTGGCGTGGAGCGCGAGCATCGCCCCGCCCTCAGACAGCGCGCCCATCAATCGTGCCCTGGCCGCGACGAGCACGCAGGCGTCGGGGAGCGAGAGCACCGCGGCTACGTGCGCGGCGACGAGCTCGCCGATCGAATGGCCGATCAGGATGTCGGGCTTGACACCGAGGGACTCCAGCAGCCGGAAGAGCGCGACCTCGAGCGCGAACAGCGCCGGCTGTGTGAACTCGGTCTGGTCCAGCAGCGCCGCCTCCGCCGTGCCCTCCGCGGCGAACATCAGGTCCTTCAGCGAGCGTCCCAGGTGCCGATCGAGCTCGGCGCACACGGCGTCCAAGGCGCGGGCGAACACCGGGAAGAGCTCATACAGCTCGGCACCCATCCCCGGCCGCTGTGCGCTCTGCCCGGTGAACATGAACGCCGTCCTGGCGTCAGCAGCCACGCCGCGCACCACGCCCGCTGCCGGCTCACCGCCCGCAAGCGCGTCGAGGCCCGCCAGCAGCGCTTCGCGATCGGGCCCGAGCACCGCCGCGCGGCGGTCGAACCGTGCCCGGGTGCTAGCCAGTGAGAAGGCCACGTCGGCCAGCGCGAGCTCCGGGTGCGCAAGCAGATGGGAGCGCAGACGCTCGGCCTGCGCGCGCAGCGCCGCCTCGCCCCTGGCCGACACGAGCAGCGCCAACGCCGGCAGCGTCGGGACGACCGGCTCGTCTGGTGGGGAGGCTGCCTGCGGCGGCGCCTCCTCGATGATCGCGTGCGCGTTGGTGCCGCTGACCCCGAACGAGGAGACCCCCGCGCGGCGCGTACGCTCGCCCTCGGGCCACGGCTCCGACTCCCTCAGCAGCTTCACATCGCCCGCCGCCCAGTCCACGTGCGGGGAGGGCTCGTCGACGTGCAGCGTCGCCGGCAGCACCCCGTGGCGCATCGCCTGCACGATCTTGATCACGCCCGCGACACCCGCCGCGGCCTGGGTGTGGCCGATGTTCGACTTGATCGACCCCAGCCGCAGAGCGCCGCCGGCACGTTCCCGCCCGTAGGTCGCCAGCAGCGCCTGCGCCTCGATCGGATCGCCGAGCGTCGTGCCCGTCCCGTGCGCCTCGACCACATCCACGTCGGCCGCCGCGAGACCAGCGTTGGCGAGCGTCAGGCGGATCACGCGTTCCTGCGCCGGGCCGTTGGGCGCCGTCAGCCCGTTGCTCGCGCCGTCGTGGCTCATCGCGCTGGCGCGCACGACGGCCAGCACGGGATGGCCGAGCCGGCGCGCATCCGAAAGGCACTCCAACGTCAGCAGCCCTGCGCCCTCCGACCAGCCGGTGCCGTCGGCGCTTGCCGCAAAGGACTTGCAGCGCCCATCCGGGGCGAGACCCCGTTGACGGCTGAACTCCACGAACGCCGTCGGATAGGCCATCACCGTCACCCCGCCCGCCAACGCAAGCTCGCACTCCCCCCCACGCAGCGCCTGACACGCCAGGTGCAAAGCGACCAACGAGGACGAGCACGCCGTATCGACCGACACCGCCGGGCCCTCCAACCCGAAGACATACGCCAGCCGGCCCGACACGACGCTCCCCGCCGAGCCGGACAGCACATAGCCCTCCACCTCCTTGGCCCTGGCGCTCGAGCGGGCGGCGAAGCCGTAGTCCTGATACATGACGCCGCAGAACACCCCTGTTTCGCTGCCGCGCAGGGACGCCGGGTCGATCCCCGCATCCTCGAAGGCCTCCCACGCGACCTCCAGCAGGAGCCGCTGCTGAGGATCCATCGCCAGCGCCT